>CAYUVJ010000244.1:0-2210 GCA_964447955.1 uncultured Gemmatimonadota bacterium | reverse complement strand
ACCACCAGGATGCCCCCCTTGATGGGGGAAAGCAGATAGCGGCCGTGGACCTGCCAGATGACCGGCTCGGGGGCTTCGAGGGGAGCGGCGCCTTCCTCCTCCCGGACGGCGGCGAAGAGTTCGGAGGCGGCCTGCCGGGCCTGCTGCCCACCGTCTCCGAAGAGGTCCTGGCCGCGGAAGGGATGCCCGGCGAGTGTCCCGGTCCCGAATGGCCGGTCGCCGCCGCTCCCCCCCGGGAAACGGCGGCCAGGTCCGCCCCCCAGATGGAGCGGACGAGCCCCCAATTCCCGGCCGAGGGTATCCCGGACGGCGGTCAGCACGAAATCCTTCACCCCCGCCTCGTCACTGAAACGGATCTCCCGCTTGGCCGGGTGGACGTTGACGTCGACCCGTCCGGCGGGTACCTCGAGGAAGAGACAGGCGAAAGGATACGAGCCGCCGGGGAGCAGTTCGCCGTAACCGGTGTAGAGCGCGTAGGAGAGTCCACGGTGGGTGATCGGCCGGCCGTTCACGAACAGGTGGACCCCCTGGGCGGTCCGTCGGGCGGCGGCCGGCGCGCCCAGTACCCCGTGCAGCCGCATCCCGTCGGCTTCCCGTGCCAGGGTGACGGCGTCCTGCAGGGTCCGCTTGCCGAAGAGGGCTTGGGATCTCTCCCGCATCCCCTGTTCGGGGGGGACCTCGAAGACCTTCCGGCCCTCGTGTTCGAAGAGGAACCCGGTGTCGAGCCGCGACAGGGCAGCCTCGGTCACCGCGCTCAGGACGTGCCGGTACTCGGTCTGGGGGGCCCGCAGGAACTTGCGCCGGGCTGGAACGTTGGCGAACAGATGCTCGACCCGGACCGTGGTACCGCGGACCCGGGCGATGGGTTCCTCGCCTTTCACCACCCCCCCTTCGATGACCAGCCGGAGACCGGTCTCCTCCCCCGCCGAGGTCTCCAGGACCAGACGGCTCACGGCTGCGATACTGGGCAGGGCCTCGCCCCGGAAGCCGAAACTGGTCAGCGCTTCCAGGTCGGCTTCGGTCTCGATCTTGCTCGTGGCATGACGCCGGACCGCCAACCGTGCCCCTTCGGGGTCCATTCCGTCGCCGTCATCGGTCACCTCGATACGATCCCGCCCTCCCGCGGCCAGCCGCACCTCGACCCGACGGGCCCCGGCATCCAGCGCGTTTTCCACCAGTTCCTTGACCACCGAGGCGGGGCGCTCGACCACCTCGCCGGCAGCGATCTTGTCCACGACGGTATCGGGCAGGATATGTATCCGCACGCTCACCTCATCCGATCAGCACGGCGATGAGCCCGAGCGGCATGTCGTACTTCAAGACCGCAGCCAGGCGCCGGTAGCCGGCCGACGTCTGCGGTCCCATCAGTTCCACCACTACCCAGAGCACCGGGACCCCGACTCCCAGCAGTGCGGTCAGCAGATAGCCGCGACCCAGCCAGCCCAGGAAGTAGGGGAGCGGCAGGGCGATGATCAGCAGGACCAGGACCAGACGGGACAGGCGCCGGGCGGTTGGAACCCCGGCGGCGATGGGCAGGGTCCGGCGACCCGAGGTCCGGTCGGCCGCCTCGTCCTGCAGGTCCTTGACGATCTCGCGGGCCAGATGCATCAGGAAGGCGAGCACCCCCGGTATCAGACCGAAGAGCCCGGTGCCGGCGGCCAGCCCGGCGAAGGGGAAGACGGCCCCGGAGATGAGCGCCACGATCAGGTTGCCGACCAGGGGGACCCGCTTGCCCCACAGGTCGTAGTAGGTGACCCCGGCCACCGAAGCCAGGACGATCCAGCGGCAGATCCAGGGGAGCGGGATGGCCGCGGCCAGGGCGCCGAGCAGCAGCACCACTCCGTAGACGGTCGCCACCCGTTCCGGCACCAGTCCCCGGGGGAGTGGACGTTCGCTCTTGTTGATACGGTCGATGCCCACGTCGGCCACGTCGTTGAGGACGTTCCCTCCGGCGGTGACGAGCGCCGCCGCCAGGGCAGCCCAGGCCAGACCGGCCGGTTCCAGGATGGTGTTCGGACCGACCAGGGCCCCCACCCCAACCGAGAGAACGGCCAGCAGCACGTTCCCCGGACGGAGCAGCAGGAAGAGCCCGGTGAGCAGCCGGCCGTTCATCGCGCTCCCTTCCCGCCCGGTCTCCACTGCCGGATGGGCCGCCGGCGGGCATCGGGCGGCACCGGGAGCAGGAAGTCGTCCGGGGAGGCCTCGGGGTT
>CAYUVJ010000243.1:0-4530 GCA_964447955.1 uncultured Gemmatimonadota bacterium | reverse complement strand
GATTTGAGGGGAGCTGTTCTTAGTACGAGAGGACCGGAATGGACGAACCTCTAGTGTACCAGTTGTCCTGCCAAGGGCACCGCTGGGTAGCTACGTTCGGAAGGGATAAGCGCTGAAAGCATCTAAGCGCGAAGCCCACCCCAAGACTAGATCTCCCGCAGGGTTAACCTGCCTAAAGGCTCGTTCGAGACCAGGACGTTGATAGGCTGCAGGTGTAAGCGCAGTGATGCGTTCAGCCGAGCAGTACTAATCAGCCGTGCGGCTTGGCCTATGATCTTCTAGGCCTGCGTAGGTCTCATTGAGGTACTCTGGAGTTCCGCGCGAGCGGAGAAGCTGTCACGGGATCGACCGATTGTCAGGATCTTGTCGGTGGCGATGGCGGAGGGGTCATACCCGTTCCCATTCCGAACACGGTCGTCAAGCCCTCCTGCGCCGATGGTACTTGGGGCCTTCGCCCCTGGGAGAGTAGGTCGCTGCCGGCATTTTGCTCGAAACCCCCCGCGGGGCCACCTGCGGGGGGTTTCTCTTTGGGGCCCGCCTCTCTGCGAGACAACACCCGCCCCTGGTCTGTGGGTAATGGGGGCAGTATTGTCCATGAATGACCTGCCCCCCTGTAACCGGTGCAGATCGTCATATAGACTGCGATCCATGGGCTCTTGCCCCCGATGTCACATACTCATCAGTATCTTACGAGAACGGACCGCGGTTTCATCTGGGATCCCTCAAGTCGGACGGCGGTGAGCCGGTTCCGCCGGATACGGGGGAGAAGAGGTCGTACGAGAAGGGGTAGGGATCGACCGGGATGCCAGACTACAGAGGGGGGAAAGCTCCCATGTTCAGGAAGTGGGCGAGATCTTTCGGCGTGATCACTCTGGTGCTTGCCGCCTGCGCGCAACCACCCCGGAGCGCCGCCGATCCTCCGTCAATCCAATCAAAAGGGAACGATGTGGAGTACAACGAGCTTACCCCTGCGGAAGCCCGGGTCATCCTCTACCGGGGCACCGAGGCTCCATTCACCGGGGAGTACGACGACCACTGGGAAGAGGGCACCTATACCTGCAAACGGTGCGACGCACCCCTCTACCGATCCGCTGACAAGTTCGATGCGGGGTGTGGCTGGCCCAGTTTCGATGACGAGATACCGGGGGCGGTCACCCGGACCCCGGACCCGGACGGCATGCGTACCGAGATCACCTGCACCAACTGCGGAGCTCACCTGGGCCACCTCTTCATCGGGGAGGGGTTCACCTCGAAGAACAGCCGTCACTGCGTGAACTCCATCTCCATGAACTTCGTACCCGCCGGATCAGAAGGCTCGGGCACCTCCGCGGCGGCTTCCGGCGACCGGGATGCGGTCCGGGTCCAGGGTCTCGGGAAGGAGAAGGCCTACCTGGCTGGCGGCTGCTTCTGGGGGGTCGAGTACTACTTGCAGCAGCTGGATGGGGTGGAGTCGGTGCGTTCGGGATACATGGGAGGTCACACTGCTGACCCGAGCTACGAGGAGGTCTGCAGCGGGCGCACCGGGCATGCTGAGACAGTCGAGGTCGTCTTCGACCCCGCGCTGGTATCCTTCGAGAAGATCGCCCGCATCTTCTTCGAGATCCACGATCCCACCCAGTTAAACCGCCAAGGACCCGACCGTGGGACGCAGTACCGCTCTGCGGTCTTCTACGCCGATGCGAACCAGAAAGCCATCACCGGGAAACTCATCGACATCCTGAAAGAGAACGGCTACGACGTCGTCACCGAGGTAGAGGAAGCCGGGACCTTCTGGCCGGCCCAGGAGTACCACCAGGACTATTACGAACGTAGTGGGGGCCGACCTTACTGCCACCGGTATGTGAAACGATTCCCGTAGTAACCGAGATGGCGTGTCGGCATCCTGCCGTCCGATCAGTCGAGGCGGCGGGCGGCGATGGCCACGAATGAACCCTCGCCGTGTCCCGTTCTTACCGGTTCTATTCCCCTGCTCTCCCCAGGCAGGCTGAAGAGGGTCTGGGCCGTTACCGGATCGCCGAATCCGGCTTCAGAGAGGAGTTCCAGCACCTCGCCGGTCGAATAGAAGACCGCATCGCGGTAGAAGACGTTCTCTGATCGATTCTCCGCGTAGACCCGGCCGATGGGACTCTCACGGTCGATGAGCCCGATGAGGATTGACACTCCCGGCGTAAGCACCCTCCGTACCTCCAGGAGAGACTGCAGCAGGTCATTCACGAAGCAGACCGTTGTTACCATGAGAGCCTGATCGAATCTCTCCGCTTTCAGGGGGAGCTGTTCGGCGATCCCCCGGACTGTGGCGATCCCTTTCTCGGCGGCGATGTTCGCCATGGCGCGAGCCGGCTCCACCCCGACGTGGAAGCCGAGAGGGAGCGCGAAGCGGGCCGAACCGACACCGACTTCGAAACCCAGGCGGGGCGATCCCGGTTGCACCGAGCGGAGCGCGGCCACTTCGGACCGGAAGGCTTCGCTGTGCCGCTCGAACCACGTCTCATAGCGACCGGCGTGTTCCTCGAAGGGTTGGGTGCGGGGCATGGGGCCACCTACATCATCTAGAGGTCGGCCGTGGCGGGGTCAGCCACCTTCACCGGTTCGGCTGGCGTCCGAAGAGTATCGTGGTCTATCTCGTCGAGCACGATGGGTCACACTTCTTCTCGTGGTTCGAATCTCCATCGTATCCCTAAGGTAGTATTCCTCATTACTGGCGGGAATGTATATGTTCGCATGATGTCCCGGCAGGTACCGCGCTGGCCGTACTGTCTCGGTCCACCGGATTGTCGAACTGACATGGGGCGGGAACAGCCGACGGTGGGATCCCTGGATCGTATGCAAGCCGGGAAAGGAGACGACGTGAACCAGAGAATCGGGTTCCTCATCGCGGTCCTGCTCTCCGTGGTGTCGCTGGCCGCGGTACCGGCAGCCTTTACAGCTCCCGACGACCTTCTCGAGGGAGCCTACTGTTTCGAACAGGACGGCTGGCTCTTCGTTCACCTCGAGGGCTCTCCCTATCAGCGAGGATACCAGAACGGCTCGCTGGCCGCTGAGAGCGCGAATCACTGGCTCACCAGTTACCTGGGATCCGGGGGGCCATCACCGTCCCGACAGGCGGCGGTGGAAGCTATCTGGCCTCTGATCCCGGAAGAGTACCAGCAGGAGATCGACGGCATTGTCGCCGGCCTGCACGCGCAGGGCCATACCGACTGGGACAGGTGGGATGTCGTGGCGGCCAACGCCTGGGCCGACCTGGGTACCTATGAGGGAGGCTGCAGTGCCTTCATAGCGACCGGCGAGGCGACGACGGACGGGCAGATCGTAGCTGGGCATGTGACCATGTCCAGCAAATCCCGCGACTTCATGTACTATGTCATGTTCGATGTAGACCCGGAAACGGGCCACGGATTCCGCTACCAGAGTGCCGGCGGGTGCATCTGGAGCGGAGAGGACTGGTATCTCAATAACGCCGGTCTCATCGTCACCGAGACCTCGCTGGGCAACCGGACCAGGAATCCCGAGGGGACCCCGCTGTTCGTCCGCATCAGGCAAGCCGTGCAGTACACCGACAGCATCGATGACTTCATTGCAGTGATGACCACCAACAACAATGGGGCTTATCCCAATGAGTGGCTGGTCGGGGATATCAAGACCGGGGAGATCCTCTCTCTGATGCTGGGCTGCCATGCGTGGGATATCAACCGTACCTTCGACGGCATCTACCCGTCGGCGAACTATGCGTGGTATCCGAATTTTCGGGAAGAAGCGGGTCTGGGGGTCCCCGCCCCGACTCCGCCGACAAGTGCCAGGGCGGTGCGGTGGCTGGAGCTCATCGACCAGTACTACGGCCGGATCGACATCGAGGTAGGCAAGCGCTTCTTAGAGGATGACACCATATCCAGCTACAGTCCCACCCGCACCGGCGGAGGCTATGACGGTAAAGTCACCTCCACCGAACTCATGTTCGCAGGTATGGATATGTGGGCCCGCTGGGGCAATCCCGCCGGTAAACCCTTCGACCTCGACGGCTATCTGGTAACCCGGACTCCGGAATGGATCGCGAGCCGGCAAGCGCTTGTTGAAGCCCTGCAGCACTATGTGAAGCGAACCCCGCAACCGTGGACCTATCTGACGGAGAAGCAGGATTGAGGTGTGTGGGGGGCCGGGCGCAGGCTGAATTTCAGCGGGTTTCCTCATAGCATTCAACCCGGGTCTTCTCCAACCTCCACGGTCCTTTTCCACTGGTCCCCGGATCCGGTAGACCATGGATCGCTCGACCCTCTCCACTGTTTGGTGCGGCTCGAGCCTCTCTGCTACTATGCCGGTATTGTTGAATGATCTTCGAGCAGATCACACCTGCGAAGGAATCCCCTATGCGCCGCCGTCCTTTCGTTTCGATCGTCTCTCTCGTCACGGCAATCACTCTCGGCACCTTCGCCCTTCCGGCAGGGACTCTTGCCCAGAGACGTTCTGATATCACGGCCGAGATGCTGGCCGGACTCAAACTGCGGTCGGTTGGACCGGCGCTCTTCACGGGGCGGG
>CAYUVJ010000242.1:0-4543 GCA_964447955.1 uncultured Gemmatimonadota bacterium | reverse complement strand
GCGGGTGACCGGGATCGTTTTCCTGGTGCTGTTGACCTTCCTGCCGGCCCTCGTCGGCAACACCATGTACGAGGCCGATATGACCTTGACCGTCATCCTGCTGGCCATCACCCTGGTCTGGATGTTCCTGGCCTGGCTGGGTCTGCGGGTCATCGAGTCCGCCGAAGCCTACCTCTAGGGACGGCCTTTCCGGCACGGAGGATCCTAAAGGGCGCGCGAGCGCCCTTTCCCATAAAAAAGGGGGGCCCGAAGGCCCCCCCGCCACGACACCGCTTCTCGGCCGCAGCCCCCCTGTTACGGCCGCTCCGCCATGTCGTGTCCCGAGATCCCGGTCGTCCGCAGCCCGTTCGGGCGATCCCTCCCCCGGCCAGGAGTAGCCCGGCGCAGCAGCCGGGGGGCCGCCGCGGGATCGATCCGAAGGCGCACTTCCTCGACCCTCTCATTCCCCTGCTCCGCGGTCACCTCCAGTCGCACTCCGGGCCCCAGTCCGACCCACAGTACCCACCCGTCCGGATGGGTCCCCCCCTCTGCGGCGGTCCGGGGCCGGAGCGCGACCTTGTCGATATGCAGCCCCCACTCCATCAGGGCGACCCAGAGACAGTCCTGTACGCGGCTGTCGTTGAGCAGGGCGCTGAGCACCCGTGGGACAACGCTTCCATCCGATACGATCGGAGAGGTCACGCTTCCGTCACCTCAGCGGAGGTCTCGGTGTCCTCCTGACCCTCTCCGTCCTCTTCGCTCCCTCCTTCTCTACGGTCCAGGAACTGGACCCGGTCGGCCCGGATCTCGACACTCGAGCGACGTTCCCCCTGTTCGTTCTCCCACTCACTGCTGGCCAGGCGACCGCTGATCAGGACCGCGCTCCCCTTGCGCAGCTGTTCGAAGCAGCGTTCCGCCAGTCCCTGCCAGGCCACGAAGCCGATGTAGGCGGTCTCCCGGCGCCACTCCCCGTCGGCGGCCCGATAGAAGGTGTTGGCAGCCATCCGGCCGTTCAGCACCGGCACCCCGGCCTGGGTGTAGCGTAGTTCCGGGTCCCGCGTGAGACGTCCGGAGAGATGTACCGCGTTCAGATTGGGCAGACGCAGGCCGTTCATGCCCCGACTCCTTTCACCGGTGGACGTGGCGACATCGGCCTGACACATCAAAGATCGTGCCAGTTTCCGATCGAGGGGCAGGGATCGAGGTTCGGAGGGGGCCCCGGGCACCGCCGGGAAGGAATCCGGGGAACGGGCTCCGGACACAGCCTCACGGCCAGTCTGTCCAGTCCCCTTGACAGTTCCAGGGGCCAGGAGCCGGGTTCAGCATCCGTAGGGTTCCGGTTCCGTCAATCCTCCTTGACGGGACGACCCCCCCGGGGCGGCGGATGGCGTGGGATATCGTGGTGGTCAAGCCGCTGGTAGAGATTCTGGCGGGACATCCCCAGCCGGCGGGCAGTCTCGGTCTTGTTCCAGCCGGTCTCCTCAAGGGTGGCCATGATGAGACGCCGCTCCTGGTGTTCCAGGGAAGCTCGGAGACCGCCATGTGTCCGGACCGCCCGGGCCGAGCGGACCTCTTCGGAGAGGTCGGCCAGATCGATCCGGGTCCCGTCGGCCAGAGTGACCGCCCGCGCCACCTCGTTCTCCAGCTGACGGACGTTGCCGGGCCAGGTGTAGCGCTCCAGGGCCCTCAGCGCCCGGGTGGAGACCTCGACGCGCTCTCCGCGACCGGCTCCGTAGAAGCCCAGGAACCGGTCGACCAGAAAGGGGATGTCCTCCCGTCGCTCGCGCAGTGGGGGAAGGCGCAGCCGCAGTACGCTCAGGCGGTAGTAAAGGTCCTGGCGGAAGCGCCCGGCGGCGACCTCAGCCTCCAGGTCGAGGTTGCTGGCGGCGATAAGCCGGATGTCCACCGCGCGGGGGTCCCGTCCACCGACCCGCCGGACCTGTCGTTCCTGGAGCACCCGGAGCAGTTTCACCTGGGCTCCGGCCGATAGTTCTCCGACTTCGTCCAGGAAGAGGGTCGAGCCGTCGGCCGCTTCGATGAGTCCGGGCCGATCCTCGTTGGCCCCGGTGAAGCTCCCCCGCCGGTGCCCGAACAACTCGGCCTCGAGCAGGGATTCGGGGATCGCCGCGCAATTGATGGCGACCATCGGTCGACCGGCCCGGGGACCGGCCTCGTGGACGGCCCGTGCAACCAGCTCCTTGCCGGTCCCGGTCTCCCCGGTGATCAGCACAGCCACCTCGGAGGCCGCCGCCTTCTCCACCAGGGACTGCAGACTCCGCACCGCGCGGGAAGGCCCCATGACCCCGGCCAGACCACCCATCGGAGCGACCGGCGGGTATGGAACCGCGGTCTCCGCCACCCGGTCGTCACTGCGATGACGCTGCAGGGACCGGCGGACCGCCTCCAGCACCTCACGCGCCGTCACCGGTTTGAGCAGGAAGTCCACCGCCCCACCCCGCAGAGCATCGAGCAGGCTGTCATAGCTGCGGAAGGCGGTCATCATCACCACCCGGCAGGTGGGGACCTCGTCCCGCAGTCGCTCCAGGACCGCCAGCCCGTCCCGTCCGGGCAGGCGCACGTCCACCACGGCCACATCGGGGGTCAGACCGCCGTCCAGGGCCAGCAGGAAGCGTTCGGCGTCGGGGTGGGCAGAGTGGTCGTAACCTTCCCGGGCCAGCCCCTGCCCGAGA
This sequence comes from uncultured Gemmatimonadota bacterium, assembly GCA_964447955.1. Classification (GTDB taxonomy): domain Bacteria; phylum Blakebacterota; class Blakebacteria; order Blakebacterales; family CAYUVJ01; genus CAYUVJ01. The sequence goes on along the minus strand of CAYUVJ010000242.1, from coordinate 1,874 downwards.
ATCTCCAGCAGGACCGGGTCGTCCTCGATCACAGCCACTTGGGGACACTGTCTCATGCGAAATCCTTCCCGGAGGCGGTCCGAGTCTAGGAGCCGGTCCGAGGGGCGGTCAAGCCCGCGACCGGGGACCCTTCCCGACCGCTCCGGCGACCGATCGGGAATCCCGCTTCCTCCGCCGGCCGCATCCGCTATCTTGGCGCCATGCCCGAACCGGTCCCGGCGGCCCCCCGCGCCCGCATCTACCTGGCCTATACCATCGTCTCAGTGGTCTGGGGATCGACCTATCTGGCCATCCGGGTGGGCGTGCAGGAGATGCCCCCCTTCTGGATGGCCGGACTGCGATTCCTGAGCGCCGGCCTGCTGCTGGCCCTCTGGGCCCGGGCCACCGGCACCCCCTTCCCGCGCGACCTGGCCTCCTGGGGCTGGGGGATGCTCACCGGCATCCTGGTGCTGGGTGTGGCCGTGGGCGGCATGTTCTGGGCCGAGCAGTACATCGAATCGGGAATGGCCGCCCTCCTGGCCGGGCTCAGCCCCATCTTCATGGCCTTCTACGGCAGTATGGGACGCGAAGGCGATCGGCTGAGTACCGGTCTCTGGCTGGGCCTGCTGGTGGGGTTCGCCGGCCTGGCCGTGCTGGTCTGGCCGGCAGGGGGACCCGCCCGGGTCCCTCTTCTCCCGCTGGCCGTCATCGTGGTGGGAGCCCAGGCCTGGTGCGGGGGGAGTGTGCTCTCCAAACGCCGTCTGAGGCACGTCTCCCCGCTGGCCGCCTCGACCATACACCTTCTGGCGGCCGGCCTCTTCCTGCTGCTCTTCGATCTGGTGCTGCGCGGCGGGGCCTGGCCGCGGGTCTCGGCCACCGCCTGGCTCAGTCTAGCCTACCTGATCCTCTTCGGCTCGGTCATCGCCTACTCGGCCCACATCTATCTGATCACCCATCTGGCCCCGGCCCGGGCCAGCACCTACAGCTATCTCAATCCGGTAGTGGCGGTCTTCCTGGGCTGGCTGGTCCTGGGAGAGGCGGTAACCTGGCAGGTGGTGATCGGCGGGCTGGTCATCCTGGGTGGTCTATCCCTGGTCCGCCGCTCGCGGATCCTTCCGCGGACCGCCTGATCGAGGCCGCGTACCGGTCCCCGGCGGTTGCCCGGTCCGGGACGCGGACCTATACTGCGGGCTCACCCGACGCCCGGATCTGCTGACGATCGCCATGCGCACCCACGCCCCCATCGCCATCGCCCCCCTGCTGCTGCCGGCACTGCTGCTGAGCGGCTGTATCGACGTCCGTCAGGAGGTCTCCATCAACCCCGACGGCACCGGACGACTCCGCTTCGACCTGGGTGTCCGGCAGGAACTCTCCGCGCCCGGGGAAGAGGAACCTACCGCCGCCGAGGAGATGGGTCAGGACTTCAAGGACATCGCCCGCGTCATCCACCGCGATCCCCGGGTGCGTTCGCTGGCCGTGCGGGAGTTCAGCCAGGACGGCTGGGACCGGGCGGAGATCGATCTGGTCGCCCACGACTGGCGTGACCTGCCCGAGCTGAACCGGCTTATCGTGAGCGAATCAGGGGAGAGCGGTCTGCAGGTCTCCGGTCTGGAGGAGTACCTCTTCTTCTCGCTGCGCGAGGATGACGACGGGGTGACTTTCTTCCGTCAACCTGAGGTCTCCAAACCGACCCCGCCCCCCCTGTCGGATTCCTCCAACGGACCGCTCGAACTCTTCGGACGTGCCCTCACCCGGGCGGTCTTCGACGAGGTCGCCCGCGTGCTGCGGCCGGGCGGGCGGTACAAGCCGCATTGGGGCAACCCCTACTACCACGGCCTGGCCGAAGAGTACTGGGACGGCCGGGGCTACTCGCTTCGGCTGCCGTACGTCGACGG
>CAYUVJ010000241.1:0-4543 GCA_964447955.1 uncultured Gemmatimonadota bacterium | reverse complement strand
TTCCCCGTTCCAGGCCAGGTAGATGCCGGCCGGCATCTGGAGCTCCCCGGGACCCGAGCCCTCTTTGCCGATCCGCCGCTTGAACCGGCCGTCCGGACCGTAGACCAGCACGGCATGGGCCATGATGTCCGAGAGGTAGAGGTCGCCCTCGACGGTCACCAGCATGGCCAGGGGCCGCATGATCATGCCCTCCTCGGGGGCATCCTCGCCGGCCACAGCCGCCACCTCGAGTACCGGGGGCCGGCGCAGGGAACCGTCGAACCCGTTCTCCACCACCGGCGGCGTGCGCTGGGCGGAGACGGCGGCGGCGGTCAGCAGGGTGAGCAGGAGGGCGGTGCCGATAGAGCGTGCAGAGCAAAAGGGCTGGTCTGCGATCATCGTCAAGAGTTCTCCCATACTGTTCCATGAGGGTTTACGACGGCCGGCCCAGGTCCCTTCCGGACCGACGACGGCCGTCATCCTGATTATCTAACGAGGGAATCGCCGGCTGGTTGCCGCAAACTTCGATTCGAAAATGGGCACGTCTAAACCCGTAGTAAAGGACAGAACACCACCCGATGACCGGGTGGATCGAACCGGAGGTGATGTGAGGATGTCCCCACCCACCGACCCGACAGGGACCGAGATGAGCGCCCGGATCGAGACCCTGGAGCGCCGGCTGGCCGAGGCCGAGCGGCGCCTGCCCGACTCGAAGATCGTCAGCGGCGACTTTCTGACCCGCACCTTCGCCGTCTGGGGCCACTACTTCGTGGCCAACCTCCTGATCGGCCTGGCCTTCCTCTTCGTCTTCGGCGGCTTCTTCATGCTGCTGGCCATGGCCGGCCTCATCGGCCGCTTCTGAGTCGACACCGCCGCGCTCCGCGCCATCCCATTTCCGGCTTTGCACCCGGCATCCCGCAGCCGCATGATGACCGGGTAGGATCGACTCCGTTCTCCGACCACCCGCCTCTCCCACCCAGGATCGGAGGTAACGCATGCCCAGGTCCCTCTCCCGACTCATCGTCACGGTCGCGGCGCTGTTGGTCGCCACCACCCCGGTCCTGGCCCAGCAGAGGGCCATGCGCGAGGAACAGCGGGCCGCGCGCTGGGCCCTGGAGAACGAACTCCAGTCGATCGCAATCGTCGAACGCAAGCTCTTGATCCCGATGCGCGACGGGGTCCGCATCTCGGCCGACGTCTACTGCCCCCGCGACGCCTCCAGGAAGTACCCGGCGATCTGGGTCCGGACCCCCTACAACTACAACTTCTGGGACGTCAACAACGGCGTGCCGCGGGACATGTCCTCGGTGATCCAGTCCATCAAGCGCGGGTACGTCCACATCAACATGCAGGAGCGCGGACACTTCTTCTCCGAGGGGAACTGGGACATCCTCGGTCCCCCGCTCACGGACGGATACGACGAGCTCGAGTGGATCACCAGCCAGCCGTGGTCCAACGGCAAGGTCGGCACCACCGGATGCTCCTCGACGGCGGAGTGGCAGCCGGCTGTCGCCTCGCTGGGGCATCCGGGGTTCGCGGCCATGAACGTGCAGGGATTCGGCGCCGGCGTGGGGCGCGTCGGCCCCTACTACGAGCAGGGCAACTGGTACCGCGGCGGGGCCGTGCAGATGCTCTTCATCGGCTGGCTTTATTCCGAACAGAACCAGATCCGGCCGATGTTCCCACCGGAGACCACGCAGGAGGAGCTGATCGAGGGGGCGCAGCTCTTCGACCTCGCCCCCCGCGGCCACTCTGTGAACTGGACGGAGGCGTACGGGCACCTCCCGGTACAGGACATCATGCGAAACGCGGACGGGCCGCGCGGGATATTCGCCGACCCGATGCCCGTCGATACCGAGGGCGCGATGATCACGCGCACGCCGAACGATCCGGCCTGGTACCGTGGAGGGCTCTGGCACGACCACATGCCGCTCAACGTGCCCGGGCTCTGGTTCGTCTCGTGGTTCGACGTGTCGGTGGCGCCGAACATCGAGATGTACAACCACGTCCGGGCTACCGCCGAAGGAGAGGTCGCCGACCAGCAGTGGCTCGTGATCGCACCGACCACGCACTGCGGGTTCCGCCGGACGGACACGGGGGCCGACGGTGCGCTGGTCGGCCCCGAGGAATACACGGCGGGCCAGCGCAACCTGGGTGATGTCCGGTTCAACTACCAGCAGCTCATGTTCCAGTTCTTCGACCGCTTCCTGAAGGGTGAAGGGGGCGAGCTGCTCGATACCCTGCCGAAGGTCCACTACTTCACCATGGGGAGCAACGAATGGAAATCGGCGGAGACGTGGCCGCCCGCGGGGGCGGAGCCGATGACGTTCTACCTTTCGAGCGACGGCCATGCGAACACGCTGCACGGGGACGGCACCCTGATCCTCTCACCCCCCCGCGCCGACCGGCCCGACGCGTTCACCTACGATCCGATGAATCCGATCATGTCCTACCGCAGCAACTCGTGGCCTGTCGGTTCGGTCGACCAGCGCGAGATGGAGGAACGTTCCGATATCCTGGTCTATACATCGGAGCCGTTTCGGGAGGGCCTGGAGGTCAGCGGCCCGATCGTGCCGACGCTCTACGTCTCCTCCGATGCCCGGGACACCGACTTCACCGTGCGGGTCATGGACGTCTCTCCCGACGGTCCGGCCTGGAGTCTGGACGAGTCGATCCAGCGGATGCGCTATCGCGAGGGCTACGAGGGACCGCCGGTGTGGATGGAACCGGGTGAGGTGTACGAGGTGACCCTGCAGCCGCTGGTCACGAGCAACTACTTCGCGGCGGGGCATCGGCTGCGCATCGAGGTGTCGAGCAGCAACTTCCCGCGTTTCGACCGGAACCTGAACACCGGCGCGAACAACTACGACGAGACGGAAGGGGTCGTCGCCCACAACGTGGTGCACCATTTTACCCGGTACCCGTCGCGGATCACGATCACGGTGGTCAGGCGCTGAGCCTGCCCGGCAGGCTCCCCCTTCAGCCTGGGGCTGGAAAACGCTCCCTTATCGTCTCACGGGCCATCTGCCCCGCCGGACCTTCGTCCATGAGCAGGTGGTGGCGGCCCCCGGGGATGGTCACGACCTCGAGGTCGGGGAGCAGTTTGCCCAGCAGGCGCAGGTTGTACGTGGCGTCCACGACGGTGTCCGCAGTGCCCTGCAGGACCAGATAGGTCCCCTCGATCGGTTCCCACCCGCCGGTCTGATCGACGAAGGCCTCCAACGCTGGGAACCAGGCGGCCGGCACGCGATCGATGTACAGCGGGTCGTTCTTCAACCGATCATAGAACGCCTGTCTCCTCGAGATGCCGGAGGCCCGTCGCGGCAGCGTGGAGATGGCATCGCCCAGCAGCTGCATGGCCAGCCGCGAAGGCTCCCACAGGAACGAGCGGACCAGCGGCGCCTCGAGCACCGCCCGGGCGAAGGGACTCCCCCGGCGATGTGCGACGAGCAGGACCGTGGCGGCCCCCAGCGAATGGGCGATGGCCACCCGCGGCCGGGGCCAGTCATGGGCCTCCAGAGCCGTCTCCAGGGCTTCGGCATAGACTTCGAAGTCGTCGATCTCCGCCCGCGGTCCACTCGAGAGCCCGTGCCCCGGCAGGTCCAGGCCCACCACCTCCCATCCCCGGGCGACCCACTCCCGGGCGATGGGCGCCCTCAGGGCGGCATGCTCCAGGTAGCCGTGCAGGAGGAAGACCGTTCCGGCGGGATCTCCGCGACCGTGCGGGCGGAAGCTGTGCAGGGCGACGGTGTCGCCCGTGGCCGTCGTCAAGTACTCCAGCGTCCAGTCCCCCACCCCGTCGTCCCAGCCGTAGTAGGTGCGGAACTCCGGGGCGGCCGGCGTCCACGCCCCGGTCTGCCGCCGGGTCACGGGGAGGACGTCCTCCTCGCCGGGGCCGGCCACAGCCGGGACGATCGCGGCCGCGGACAGACCGATCGCGGCCGCGCACAGCACCCCCGCGATAACGGGGAGCGAGGCACCCTTCATCGGGCCCGCTGAGGCCCCGGGATCATTTCTTCTTCTCCAGAAAGGGCACTCCCTCGGTCATCCAGGCCGGGGCCGGTTCCCCCTTCAGCCAGTGGTCGAAGAACTCCTCCATACGCGTCTGGAAGTCGATCTGGTTCTCCTGGCGGGCCAGGTGGTGCCCCTCTCCCGGGTAGGCGGCCAGGATGATGTTCTTCCCGTTGTAGCGCAGAGCGTTGTAGAACTCGATGCCCTGCAGCCATTCCACGGAACCGTCGTCGGTGCCGTGCATGACCAGCAACGGGGTGTTCATGTTCCGCGCGTGATAGACGGCCGACTGGTCGATGAAGAGCTGGAGGTCGTCGAAGATGTTGGCCCCGAACCGCCCCTGTCCGGAGTAGTCGTAGCCGTGCTGGTTGGTCCCTGAACTCTTCCAGAGCTGGTTGAAGTCGCTCACCAGGTTGGTCGCCCCCGCCCCGTAGCAGATGGCGGCGAAGCGGTCGCTGTGGGTGGCGATGTAGGCCGAACCCTGGCCGCTGAAGGAGTGGCCGTGCAGACCGACCTTCTGCGGGTCGGCGTAGCCCTGCCGGACCGCTTCGTC
>CAYUVJ010000240.1:0-4551 GCA_964447955.1 uncultured Gemmatimonadota bacterium | reverse complement strand
CTTCAAGCCGGCCGCGGGAGTCCGCTCCATCCACTGGATGGGGCACATCCGCATGATGGGAGCCGTTCAGCCGTTTATCTCCGGGGCCATCTCCAAGACGGTCAACATGCCCCACGAAGCCACCATCGAGGACACCGAGACCGCCTACATCGAGGGATGGCGACTGGGGCTCAAGGCGCTGGCCATCTATCGGGACGGTTGCAAGCGGATCCAGCCGCTGAACACTTCAGCCGGTGAGAAAAAGCCGGAGGCAAAGGCCGTTGTCCGTTCGGTCCTGGGGGTCTCGGCCCGCCACGCTCCGCAGCGTCACCGGCTCTCGGACGAACGGCGCAGCATCACCCACAAGTTCTCGGTCGGCGGCCATGAGGGGTACATCACCGTCGGCATGTACGATGACGGCAAACCGGGCGAGATCTTCGTGACCATGGCCAAGGAGGGCTCCACCATCTCCGGGCTCATGGACACCGTGGCTACCCTCACCAGCATGCTGCTGCAGTACGGGGTGTTGCTGGAGGTGCTCGTCTCAAAGTTCTCCCACACCCGGTTCGAACCCTCGGGCTTCACCAACAACCGCGAGATCCCCATTGCCAAGTCGATCATCGACTACGTCTTCCGCTGGCTGGCGCTGAAGTTCCCGCCGACCGAGGCGGAGGGGACGGCCGATGAGGACGGCGGGAAGAGTGCGGTGGGGGCCCCGGCGGGCCAGGGGACGGAGATGCCGGTGGAGGTTGAGCCCGCCTCCGCACGCTCCAGCGGGTTCGTGCCGGCCAGCCGGGAGGCCAGTCAGGCCCAGCTCATCCAGGCCCAGGCCGACGCTCCTGCCTGTCCCTCGTGCGGGAGCATCATGGTCCGCAACGCGTCCTGCTATAAGTGTCTGAACTGCGGAGCCACCAGCGGCTGCTCTTAATCGTACGATTCGCCGTGGACGCAGCGGGCCAGGGTCTCCGGGACCCGGCGCCGCCGTCCGGAGACCTCCACCATGATGTTCCCCCGCCCGGCGCTCAGTCGGTGCAGTTCGACCCCGGGGCGCAGTCCCAGCCGGTCAAGCGCGGCCAGGGCCGCGGGGTCCTGGGTGCGCAGCCGGTGGATCCGGAACCGGGCTCCGTCGGCGACCTCGGTGAGCGCCTGGTCCGGGGTCTCGGGAAGCTGGCCGTCCGCAGTCGGGATCGGATCCCCGTGCGGGTCGTGGCTGGGCCGGCCGAGCAGGTCGGCCACCCGGTCCACGAAGCGGTCGCTGACCGCGTGCTCCAGCACCTCCGCCTCGCCGTGCACCTCGTCCCAACTGTAGTCGAGCTGCTCCACCAGGAAGGTCTCGATGAGTCGGTGGCGGCGGACCAGACGGAGCGCCTGGCGACGACCGGCCGGGGTCAGGGTGACCCCGTGGTAGGGGACGTGCTCGAGCCAGCCGAGGCGGTGCAGGCGGGCGACCATTCCCGAGACCGAGGCCGGGGCGACCCCCAGCTGTGAGGCCAGATCGCTGGTGGCGACCGGCCCGGTGCGACCCAGGCTCCAGACGGCCTTCAGATAATCGCCGACGGCTGGGGAGATGCGGGTCTCGTCGTCGTCGGGTCGGGCAGGGGTCGGGGACATGGATGGAGTATGCTTTAGGTGAGCCTAAACGGTCAACCGCCTGGGTTCCACCGTCTCCGGTCAGCATGTCCGGCTGGACCAGGAGTCCACCTTCGTCCGGGCGTCCCTCACCGGACCGGCTGCTCAGCCAGCAGGACGCAGCGCAGGCTTCCCCGGGTATAGGGCGCCCCGGTCCAGTCACCGAACAGGCGTACCCGGGTGAGACCGGCCCGCACCGCCAGCTCCCGCAGCTGGGTGGGGGTGTAAAGCCGGATGGAGGACCAGAGCTGGTGGGTCCGTCCCCGGTGGACCAGGAGCCACTCCCCCTCGATCCGCTGGGTCTTCGGGTCCCAGACCACGTCGTGCCGTATCCGGACCCCCGTCCAGTCGATCTCGTGTCTTCCCAGGGCCCAGCGGCGCACCTGTTCCCGGTTGGGCATATCGATGAGCAGGCGCCCCCCCGGGCGCAGGGCGGTCACCATCCCCCGGACCACGGCCTCGTTCTCCTCATCCGAGAAGTAACCGAACGAACCCCACCAGTTGATCGCCGCCTCGAAGCGGGGGGGCTGGTCGAGCCGACGCATATCACCCTGCTGGTAGACGGGAGAGGCCTTTAAGTCCCGTCCGCGCCGGCGGGCCTCGCGCAGCAGGGGGGCGCTCCGGTCGATCCCGGTGACCCGGATGCCGGCTGCGGCCAACTGGACGGCGATCCGGCCGCTGCCGCAGGGCACGTCGAGAACCCGGTCACCGGGACGCAGCCCCAGGATCTGCTGGATCCAGTCGGCCTCCAGCCCGGCGGTGTTCTCCCGTTCCGGGTCGCGCACCACCTCGAGCCCGGCACCGGTGAAGAATCCCTTCGCCCAGTCCTCGGCGGCCTCGCCCCGGTCCGGGGTCCGGCCCGTTCCCCGGGCACCCTGTCCTGTTCCCTGTCCGTCCCGTGCGCGCATCCCTCCAATCTGCCTCATCCGGCTCCCCCGCGCCATGTCCACCGGGACAACGGTCCACCGGGTCCACGGTCCACCGGGACAGAGGTCCCCGGTTCACCGGGACAGAGGTCCCCGGGACGACCGGCACCCCGGCCGCCCCGCGCATCCACCGTTGCGGTCACCTCTCTCTCCGCCTATAACAGGGGCATGGACAAGGCACCCGACTACGCCCAGGGCCACCTGGTAGTGGCCGCCGTCCGCATCCTGGAGCATCGCCACGCCAAGCCGCCGACGATGGAGGAGATCGGTGAGCTCCTGGCCGTCTCCCACGAGGTGGTCGGCGCCGTCGCCCGGGCCCTGCGCGACCACGGCATCGTGAAGATCCTGGAGACTCCCTTCGACACCCGGGTCGAGGTGACCGACCACCTGAAGCTGGAGGACCTTCCCCGCGAGGCCCGCACCGCGGCTATGAAGGGGGAGGTCGACGCCTTCCTGGAGCGGACCCGTTCCAAGCACGAGAAGGTAGAGGACCTGTTCAAGAGCGGGCAGTACCAGGAAGAGAAGAAGAAGAAGTTCGCCGGCCTCGAGGATCAGTTGAAGGACTTCCACAAGAAGAAGGTCCACGACCCCTTCGCCAAGGATGAGGCGACGGACGGGACCGAGGGCGAGGCCTCGGATGAGGACCCGGGCGAGGCGGGTGGCGACCGGACCCCGGACTGAGCGCTGGCCAGCCCCCCTCTGGTGTCCTATGTTCCGGAAGTTCCGAAGCAATCCGATCAATGCAGGCTGATGTGACTACCTACCTGGAGGGGAGCAGGATGGCGTCCGAAGCGTTCGTGGTGATGGAAGTGAAGGGCTCGACCGCCCAGGCGGTGGGCTTCGTCCAGGGGTTCCTGCACGGCAGCGGCCACCCCGGTCCGGTCTGGTTCGCCGGGCGGGAGCAGTTCGACACCAAGGGATTCCTTGACAGCCTGCGGGAGCAGATGCATGCCCAGACCCGGGTGATCCTGCCGGCCGACCTGGCCGAGCGGATGCGCACCCGGCTGGACGAGGATCCGCTGGTGGACGTCAAGGTCGATCAGGTCCTCCCCATCACCGGCGCTGCCCTGGACTTCACCTTCAGGTGCTTCACCCGTGACCTGGCCGAGGAAGTGCGCTGGGTTCTGAAGGAGATCCCCGAAGGGGTCAGCCTGGAGGGGTTCGAGGAGAAGGAGTCCGAGGATCCCGGGGCCAAGGGGACCGAACTCTACAGCCCGGTCCACGAGTACACCCTGGAGGGGAAGGGGCGTTACGAGGGGGCGGTGGCCGGACTCCTCGAGGTCGCCGGCCGCCTGGCCGAACACACCTGCATCAACCCCAACAAGATCCACCTGGAGACCGCCAAAGGCTAAGCCTTTCGGACCGGCTTACGTCCCCTCCTGCCCTACGAGCTCGCCAGTGTGACCCGAAAGAAGATCGAACTGGCACCGGATCGCGCGGCGGACCGGCCTCTCGGTCTACGACGGCGCCTATCTCTGGCTCTCCGATTACCTGGATGCCACCCTGATGACCCTCGACCGGCCCTTGGACAAAGCGGCCGGCCGGATCGGGATAAACAGTCAGGTCCCTTCCCGATAGCAGACGACATCCCGCCCGAGCCAAGTGCGTATTCCGACCAGATTATTATCCCAGACTTTCCCGATCTCTCTCCTGACATGGTTCGTTGTATCGGAACCGGGAGGGACAGACCCACATCACCGAATCGGACCCAATAAACACTCCCGGAACAGTAATAGTCCTTACAGAGGAACAGCAGATTCAGGTGTTAGACGCAGCCTCGTTTAGGTAGTCAATGAGCCCCGGCAACCGTACAATTGGTGCGTGCCTCTGCGATTCTACATAGATCCCGAAACGGGTTCGCCGCACATCTATCGCCATCATGTCAATGAGCAAGAAGTAGATGAGGTGTTGCGGCGTCCAATGGAGGATCGGGTAGGACACGAGGGAGCTAGAGTTACTGTCGGTCAGACAATGAGTGGCCGATATCTCCGCGTGATTTACATCCCGGATCCAGAGC
>CAYUVJ010000239.1:0-4588 GCA_964447955.1 uncultured Gemmatimonadota bacterium | reverse complement strand
GTTGGTGAGACCGGATACGGAATAGATCGGACTTAATACGACGGCCATCTCGAAAGGCCCGGGATTCCCGATCTGCATCACCACCAGGTCCCCGGTTTCCAGGGTGAACAACCGATAGGTCTCGGTGAAGTAGACCGGCGCCAGAACCGGCACGAGGGTCGAACCGGTCAATTCCAGGAGGGCGGCCTGGTGGGGATTGTTGTTGGGGAAGCCGAAGTACCCTTTAAACAGGGTTGACCACCGATTCAGATAGATCGTCACCAGGCCGGTCTGCAGGCCGACCAGTTCGATTTCGGCCGGGGTGGAATACAGGTTGTCCAACGAATCGGTGACCACGGTGACCGGCTGCGCCGCAAGTCCTTCAAACTGCACCAGGCCGTCCGTCCCGGATATGCCTGAACTCATCTCCACACCGTCCAGCTTCCGCTTCACCCGAACCGTCACCCCGGGCAGGCCGACACCGGAGAGGCGGATTCGGACATTCAGGCCGGCCGGTTTCCCGGTCAGGGTGACGTCCACACGGGTTGTCTGCCCTTCTTCCACGGTCACCGCCTCCAGGTGCGTCTCAAAGACCGTAGAACTGACCCGGATCTGATATTCACCCAGGGGCAGGCCGGCGAACACAACCCGACCGTTGTCGTCGGTATCCTTGATCGTTCCCTCGGGATTCAGGGTGACGTGGATCCCGGTCAGGGGCTGGGACATCACATCGCAGACCAGGACTTCCAGGTTCCCGCTGGGCGTCGAAGAGGGATTGGAGCATCCCACCAGAGCCAGAGCGGTGGCGACGAAGAGCATTAGTACAATACGCCGGCAAACAATGGTCGGTTTGCCGCTGACGTATGTCCTCTTCAGAACGGATCGCTCGTGGTCTGTCATTATGGTCCGACCTCCTGGGGGCTGATTTCTGCGACTCGCTTCGCAGTTGCCTGTCGACCGACTACCGTCGGCTTCAGACCGTATCTGAGAAACGGACCGTTCCGATCAGCAGAGTGTTTATCCTTTCCGATGAAAGTCCGGACCAGTGCCGGCAGATCATTGCGATCGCCGGGCTTCACCAGGCGACCGCGGCTCCGTCCTTGTGGGGGGTGGAGCCGCCCATCATGACCCCGGTGACGGCGTCGAAGAGGATGCCCTGCCCTCCCCCCACCCCGCCGTAGGTGGTCCGGCGCTGCAGCACGTGGCCCAGCGCCTCCAGCCGGCGCAACTGGTCGATCTCCATACCGCCGTATTCCCTGCGCCAGCGAAGGTCTATCTCAACAGAGGTCTGTAGATTTCAACCCGATCGGACGATCGTCGCAACCCAGTGTGAAGAACCATCCGGACGATCGAGGGTGACCGTGCTCCCGCCCGAAAGGGTCATGGACGGTCCCTGACTGCCCGTGCTGACATCCACCCAGTTCAGATGGAACGTCGTTTCCGGATAATCGTCCAGCTTCAGGCCGACCGATCCACCACCGTTCTGCGTGAAATAGAGGATGTATGAGTTCCCCGGATCGGCTGCCAGATACGCCTCATCGGACTGTCGGTCGGTCAGCAGATCGAGCCTCGGCTCGACGTCCCAGAATTTCACCCTGGTCTCCACCTCCCGTGTGGCCCTGATGCAGTGCTTCGCGTCGTCGGACAGGCCGATCCCCGAGGTGGGGCGATGGAACCTCACGCCGGCCACGCCGGCGATCAGGTTGCGCCACCACTCCTCGATCGCGTTGTCGCTGTCGCCCGGCCTGAATCCGCCCCAGGGATCGTTCTCCAGGGCGATATCGTTCCCGTAGATCTTCGTCATATGCAGCAGCCAGGGCGGATCGGCGGCCATCGCCTCTCTGACCAGCCATTCTACTTTTGCCCAGTGTTCTTCATCCGCGTACCTGCTGTTGACCTGGGAGACATCGATATAGTGGTATCGATCCCGATTGTTCAGCTGATATGCCAGCTTTCGAGAACTCTCCACCCGATAGACTTCGTTGAACATATCCGTGGTCATTACGTTCCGATCCTTCTCGCCGGCCACGGTCTCGATGAAGTCCATCCAGTACTCTCCCCAGGCCGGGTGTTCATCCGTCTCGTTGTCCATGCAGTAGAGCACGTTGTCGTGATCGAGTGTGACGGAGAGGAGTCGGGTGACGAAACCTTCCTGGAATCCCCGGACCAGGTCGTACTGTTCCTTTCCGGATTCCGATGCCTGCTCGTAGGCCGGATGCCCCGGCACAGTCTGCAGGAAGGGATGGCCGCCGGATGACCGGTATGATGTCTCAAGCCCGGATGATCCGGTCGTGTAATTAACGTTGTTTTCCGGGTTCCAGGGACTCACGGGCCACGATCCCCAGGAGTGATCGATCAGATCGAACCGGTCCCAGATCTCGATCTGAACGATGAGGTCCCGGGCTTCAGCTTCGGCGAGGAACATCTCCAGACGAGTCCAGAAGGGGCCGATCATCCCGGTCAGGTCATACCGGGACCCCGATCTCGCGCAGAAGTCGAAGCCCTGTATCCCCGCCGCCATCCCCGGATCGAGCACACACCTCAGGTAGTTCCCTCCCGCGGTCACCAGCTCATCCAGGGCGCTCACGATCTGAGAGGGGGTACTCACACCCTGATTGTCACGATCATTGTCCGTATCGTGATCGATGAACGGATTGTGGCCGTGATTCCAGCCGCCGAGCAGCAGGACACGCTGACCAACATATGACCAGTAGCGCCCGTCGACGGCGATCTGAGCTGAAGTCGGACCGCTCCAGGTGAGAGCGATCCCGAGTCCCAGGAGCATATACGAGACGTTCCGCCGGTCTCTCTTCATGAAGATATCGTACCTTGATCCAGGACGGTAAACGAGGATAGTCCTGCGGGAAACGGTGTTCAATTCTATCCGGGACGGCCGGTCCTCACCAGGCCACTGCGGCACCGTCCTTGTGCGGGGTGGAGCCCCCCATCATGGGGCCCTGACCCCCGATACCTGACACAGGCGAACCTTCATTTCCCGGGAAACAGCCCATCGGGTCCTGGGTATGGTCCCTCATCCGGGGCCAGGAAAGTAGCGTCTCACCACATGGCGTAAGAAGCTCCCGCAGGTCCAAGAGAGTCGGGAGGATCAACAATCACCGTACGTTGATCACATCAATGGGCTGCCGGCCGGGATTCATCAACTTGGCGCGGTTTCACTCCTCCACCGAGGCGTTGGGGAAGTCGTCGGCTCGGGCGGCGACTGGATGCGGGCATTGCCCTGAATACACTGAACACCGGGGCACCGGTCCCCGTATCTGAAAGAGACGGTGAAGAAGATCATCGGCCCTCTCCGAGAAGAAGCGGAACCATGGCCATCCACGAGCGCACGACCTACGAGGAAGGTGTGGTGGACCGGTCCAGGATGGAACAGGAGAGGGTTTCATTCGTTTCCATCACCGAGCGGGCGTAGAATCGCTCCGCACCGGTAACGGCTCCACCAAGAGAGGGGTGGGGGCTATCAGCCATGATCAGCCGAATCTCTCCGCGGACCTCACCGGGAAGCGTCCTGGTGATCCTCGCTACGGCACTCCTGATCCAACATCCATCCCCGGCCAGCGCGCAGGTGCGACCGGAATTCTCCTTCGGCCTGCTGCTCGGTAACCCTTCCGGCGCCTTCGCGGACAATGTCTCAGCCACCGGGATTGGATTCAATCTGATGAGCGGCATCCGCCTGCCCGAAAGTCCCGTGTTCCTTGGACTGGAAATTGGCTACCTGAACTACGGTCACGATCGTAGAAGCGAGGCCTTCAACGACGCGATCCCCGACGTCCGGGTCGATGTTGTGACTAATAACAACATCCTGCTCGGTAACTTCCTCCTGCGACTGCAGCCGACCGCCGGCAAGATCCGGATCTACATGGACGCTCTGGTGGGTTTCAAGTACCTGTGGACCGAAACCGCGGTAAGGCACGCCACCGACTGGATCGGGTACCGGATCGCCGACTACGTGAATTTCGATGACTGGGCACTCTCGTATGGCATCGGCGTGGGGGCAGCTATCGGGCTCTGGGAACGAGGCCTCGAGGGCGACTCGGGGAAAGCCCGGCTCAGTGGTGTCCACCTGGACTTGGGGCTGCGCTATCTGTTGGGCACCGAAGCGGAGTACCTGAAGGAGGGTTCGATCCAGCGGGTGGGCGATCAGGTGACCTTCCAGCCGGATCGGTCGAAGACCGACATGATCCACCCTTACCTTAGGGTCAGGATCTCGTTCTAGGAGACTGACGGAGCAACCGGCGTAGCGAGGGCTGGCCACAGTAGACAGACTACTCCGACGGGCTCCCGGGGCGACCACCCCTTCGGGCGAAGCGTATCGCCGATAGCACCGTGTCAGGCGTGAGGCTGTCCTCAGGCTGTCCGGCCGTGTACCCCTTCGTGCCGCAGGATCTTGTCCACTACCCGCGGGTCGGTGATGAAGGCCAGAATCCGCATGTCGCCGCCGCACCCGACGCAACGGATCCGGGCGAATCCGTTCATGGAATTCCCACAGTCCAGGAAGCGGGGAACAATGTATATCCTCACCAAGCGACCGCGGCGCCGTCCTTGTGGGGGGTGGAGCCGCCCATCATGACCCCGGTGACGGCGTCGAAGA
>CAYUVJ010000238.1:2223-4594 GCA_964447955.1 uncultured Gemmatimonadota bacterium | reverse complement strand
ACCCGGCCAGCAGGACGACTCCGGCGATGAGGGACAGGGTCTTCGTTTTCATCCTCGGCCCTCTCTTGGACCTCCAACACGGATTCTCGGGATCCTCCTCCGGCTCGGCAGACGATACCCGGAACATCAAGGATCCTCCCGAACGATGGCATACTGGCTCACGAGAGCGGTGAAGACAATCTGTAACCGGACGAACCCGAGAATGATGTTGGGGTCCGGATGGTAGTGAGGATGTGGCCCACGGCACCCGCACCCCCTCGACCGGAGTCCCGACCATGATGAAGTCCGTCCGCTTCCTCTCCGTCCCTCTCCTCACGTTCCTCGCCCTCACGCTCGTCACCGGCTGCGCACCGTCGGCGGAACGCGAGATCGCGCGCTGGGAAGCCCGGGCGGCCGACATCACCATTGTCCGGGATGACTGGGGGATCCCGCACGTCTATGGGAAGACCGACGCCGACGTGGTCTTCGGGGTCGTCTACGCCCAGGCCGAGGACGACTTCAACCGGGTGGAGACCAACTACCTGAACGCCATCGGGCGGATGGCCGAGGCCGAGGGTGAGCGGGCGCTCTACACCGACCTGCGGCAGCAGCTCTTCATGGACCCGGTCGAACTCCAGCGCCAGTACCGGGGCAGCCCGGCCTGGCTGCGGCGGCTCATGGACGCTTTCGCCGACGGACTGAACTACTACCTGCACACCCACCCGGAGGTGCAGCCGCGGGCCCTCACCCGCTTCGAGCCCTGGATGGCCCTGACCTTCACCGAGGGGAGCATCGGGGGGGACATCGAGCGGATCAACACCCGGGCCCTGGAAGCTTTCTACACGGACGTCCCTCCGGGGATAGGTCCGGACGGGATGGAGGAGGTGGAGGAACAGGCGAATCTCGAGGAACAGGAACAGCAGCCGACCCTGGCGGGTGTGGAGCCGATGGCTCTGTTCGCCGCAGAGTCGCTGCGGGAACCCTCGGGCTCCAACGGCATCGCCATCGCGCCGTCCAACACCGTGGACGGACACGCACTCCTGCTCATCAATCCCCACACCTCGTTCTTCTTCCGGGCCGAGGCCCAGATGGTGAGCGAGGAGGGGCTGAATGCCTACGGAGCCATCACCTGGGGACAGTTCTTCATCTACCAGGGCTTCAACGAGCGGGTGGGGTGGATGCACACCTCCAGCGGGGTGGACAACATCGACGAGTTCCTGGAGACCGTGGTCGAACGGGATGGGAAGTACTACTACCGCCACGGCGACCGGGAGCGTCCCATGCGGAGCCGCACCATCCGTCTGAAGTACCGTACCGACACCGGCCTGGCCGAACGCGAGTACACCGTCTACTACACCCACCACGGTCCCGTCGTCCGCAGCCAGGGGGACCGGTGGGTGAGCACCGCCCTGATGCACGACCCGGTCGACGCCCTGACCCAGTCGTACGTGCGGACCAAGGCGCACGACTACGCCTCCTACATCGAGTCGATGGAACTCCACACCAACTCGTCCAACAACACCCTCTTCGCGGACGCCGACGGGAACATCGCCTACCTGCATTCCAACTTCATCCCGCGGCGGGACGATGCCTTCGACTGGAGGCGTCCGGTGGACGGCAGTGACCCGGCCACCGACTGGGGGCCGCCGCTGGACTTCGAGGAGACGCCCAACGCGGTCAACCCGCCCAACGGCTGGGCCTTCAACGTCAACGACGCCCCCTGGATGTCGGCCGGCGCCCACTCCCCCAAGAAGGAGGACTTCCCGGCCTACGTGGAGAACGGCGGGTCGAACATGCGCACCGTGCACGCCACTATGCTCCTGGAGGGGAAGCAGGGCTTCACCCTGGAGGGTCTGCTGGCCGCCGCCTACGACAGTTACATCCCCTGGTTCGAGGGACCGCTCCCGGCCCTGATCCGGGCCTGGGACCGGCTGCCGGCCTCATCGGCTTTGAAGATCCGTCTGTCCGCCCCGATCCGTCAGTTGAGGAGCTGGGACCTGCGCTGGGGGGCGGACTCCATCCCGACCTCGCTGGCCATGTTCTGGGGAACCGAGGTCCAGGGCCGGGCCGGCCGGGCGGCACGCGGAGCGGGGATGGGCACCGAGGACTACCTGGCGAGTCCGGAGGCCGCTCCGGTCCTGCTGGAGGCCCTGGCGGCCGCGGTCGACCAGCTCACGGCCGACTTCGGCACCTGGCGCACCCCCTGGGGGGAGATCAACCGCTTCCAGCGGCTCGACGGGGAGATCCGGTCGCACTTCGATGACGCCCAGCCGAGCATCCCGGTGGGCTTTACCTCGGCCCGCTGGGGGTCGCTGGCCTCCTTCGGCGCCCGGGTCTACCCGAACACGAAGAAGTGGTACGGCACCAGCGGGAACAGCTTCGTGGCCGTGGT
>CAYUVJ010000238.1:0-2213 GCA_964447955.1 uncultured Gemmatimonadota bacterium | reverse complement strand
CCTGCCTCGCCCCACTTCAGCGACCAGGCGGTCCGCTACGCCACCGGGGACCTGCGTCCGGTCCTCTTCTACCCCGAGCAGCTCCAGGGGCACATCGAGCGGGAGTACCACCCGGGTGAAGTGTTTGAGGATGAGTAGTTGCGGAACGGCCCGGCGTGAGCGGTTCCCGTCCGAGAACACTCAGACGGGAGCAGGGCAGTTCCCGGGCCGATCCGGAGGATGACGGAGACCGAATCTTGCGAGAATCAAGAACAGCAATCATCATCTTGTTCTTGGTCGTCGTCGCGTCAATATTTTGTCCATTGTTCATTCCATCATCCCCGCCACAATCCTCGGCAGAAATACAGGAAGAGTGCACAATAGGAGTAGCGGCGGGTTCTGCAACTTCTGACGGTAGGCCGATGGTATGGAAGACGAGGGATAATTCCGACGCTCCAAACAACGAAGTGTATTACAATACTTCATACCGATATACGTTCATTTCCGTGACGAGTGCAGGAGGTACCAGTTCCTGGATGGGACTGAACGAGCACGGATTCGCGATCGTCAATTCGCAATCGTCGGACCTGACTGCAGGCAGCGTGGGGCTCAGTAATGGCACTCTGCAGCGGTACGCGCTCGGCAACTGCGCGACGGTGGAGGATTTCGAAGCCCTCCTGGACAGTACCAATGTCACCCAGAGACAGACTCAGGCCAACTTCGCGGTCATAGATGCAACCGGTGGGGCGGCCATCTTCGAGACCGGAGGCATTTCCTTCTGGAAGTACGATGCCAACGATCCGGGGGTGGCACCTCACGGCTATATCGTGCGCACGAATTTTGCCTTCACCGGTGGCGGAGACGCCGGAATAGAACGTTACCGCAGAAGCGCCCAGCTCATATCCGATTTCCATGCCGAAAGCAGCCTCGATCACAGGAAGATACTCCGGACACAGATGCGGGACTTTTCTGATATCGGCAGTGACCCGGTACCTGTTCCCTATCCCCGCCAGTGGCGGTCTGACAGGCCTTTCGGTTACATCTACACCGGTTACAGTATCTGCCGCTCATCTTCGGTGTCGGCGGCGGTCATCCGGGGAGTGCTTCCGGATGAACCTGCTCGGCTGAGCACGATGTGGGTGATCCTCGGTCAGCCGGCTACAGCCGTTGCCGTACCTTACTGGCCGGTGGGCGTGACTCCGCCGGAGGCGGATGGGCCGCAAACCGCTCCGCTCTGTGATTCGGCGATACAGGTTCGGTCGCTGCTCTTCGACTACACCGATAACACGAGTTATATCGATTCCTACAAGCTCAGGGATGCGGCAGGAAGAGGACTCTGGGCCAGAACATTCATGGCGGAAGATTCAATCTTCACCGCCGCTGAAGCCAGGCTTGAGGAGTGGCGGGAGACCACACCCACCGCGGAGGCGATGCTCGCGTTCGAGGCCTCCCTGGCCGGTTACACCCTCTCCATCCTCCAGAAGAGTCGTGCAGACCTCGCCGCCGCCGAGCCCGAACGGGGGATCGTCGACTTCCTGCTCAGACAGAACTACCCGAATCCCTTCCGCGGGGAGACGACCGTCGAGTTCGATATGCTGCGGGAGTGCCGGATAAGCATCACCATCTACAATGTTCTGGGCCAGGAGGTCGCCGTTCTTCTCGACCGGGTCCGGCCCATCGGCAATCATAGGATCATCTGGAATGCGGAGGATCTCGCCTCGGGTCTGTATATCATCCGATTGAAGAGCGAGAACTCTGTTGCAACCCGCAAGGCGCTCCTCCTGAAGTAGAGCTTGCGCATATCGAGGACGGTACGAACAGCGTCCGCGATCCGCGCGGCCTACCACCGATGCCCGAAGAGGGCGTTCTCGATCTGGGGGTGGTCGAACATGTCCGCGGGACTGTGACCCGGTCCGTGGGCGATGACCAGACGCCAGTTGAATGTCCACTCCTTCAGGTAGGCCAGGTCCATGGCCTCGTTGAACCAGCGTAGGTTCCGGGAGTAACGGTGCACACCCTGGTCATAGGCGTCGCCCGTGGGCAGCTGGGACAACTCCCGGTCGTTACTGCCGATGTAAATGGTGATGGGCAGGGCCAGGTAGCGCCGGATGCGCTCGTCGTTGCTGTACTCTTCCGGGAGCCCTCCGAAACCCAGACCGAACGCCATCTCCCGGGTGGGGAACATGCAGGACCCCGGGCTCATGACCACCAGGCGCTCGGCGTCGGTATCCAGG
>CAYUVJ010000237.1:0-4596 GCA_964447955.1 uncultured Gemmatimonadota bacterium | reverse complement strand
CGCGGGGAGTCGGGGTCCTCGCGCAGGTCCGAGGAGGGGGAGGAGGGCCAGTAGGGCCGGGCCGGGTCATGCACGGCCACCACCTCGGGGAGCACCCCGTGGAAGAGAGCCAGGTAGTCCTCCCAGACCGAGGCCGGCAGGGTCCGCTTCCACCCCCAGTGCTCCCAGGCGGTCTCCACCTCGTTGTTGCCGCACCAGAGCACCAGGGAGGGATGGTCGCGCAGGCGCCGGACCTGCTCGACGGCTTCCTGTCGGACGTTCTCCAGGAAGGCCTCATCCCCGGGGTACATCGAACAGGCGAACATGAAGTCCTGCCAGACCATCAGCCCCAGTTCGTCGCACAGGTCGTAGAACTCGGGCCGCTCGTAGATCCCCCCGCCCCACACCCGCAGCATGTTCATGTTGGCATCGCGGCAGGCGGTGAGCAGGTCGCGGTAACGCTCCGGGGTCATCCGACTGGGAAAGGAGTCGGCCGGGATCCAGTTCCCCCCCTTGGCGAAGACCGGCACCCCATTGACCGCGAAGGCGAAGCTCTCCCCCCATACATCGGTCTCACGGCGCAATTCCACCGTGCGCAGCCCGATCCGTTCGTCGGCCCGGTCCAGGACCCGGCCCTGACGCTGCAGTTCGCAACGCACTCCGTAGAGGGTCTGGTCCCCCAGGCCGTTGGGCCACCAGCGGTCGGGGTCGGGGACCACGAACCCCACCTCCACCCGTCGGATCCCGGCCTCCAGTTCGACGGTCCGGATGACCGCGGGGAAGCGTTCGTTGGGGCTGCGGATCGCGACCTCCACCGGTCCAGGGGTCCGGGTGTCGATCTCTACCACCGCGGTCAGGTCGGCCCGTTCGTCTTCCAGCGAAACCTGATACAGCTGCAGGTCGGTGATCCGGGGTCCGTCCCAGGCCTCTAGATAGACCGGCCGCCATATCCCGCAGGTGACGTAGCGCGGGCCCCAGTCCCAGCCGAAGTGATAGGGGGCCTTGCGGGTGTAGGGGCTGGTCTTCTCTCCCTGGTCGTTGGAGGCGGGCAGCTGCCAGGGTCGGCCCTCCATCCGGGGCAGGACCTCCTGGATGGGTGAGCGGAAACGAAGACACAGTTCGTTGGCCCCCGACCTCAGCCGGCCGCCCACCTCCACCCGCCAGGACCGGAACATATTGTCGGCCTGCAGCAGCGGCTCCCCGTTGAGCCGGACGTCGGCGTAAGTGTCGAGCCCCTCGAAGACCAGGTCGACGTGCCGGCGGTTCAGGATGGTCCCGTCCGCGCGGAAGCGGAGGCGGTAGATCCACTCGGTCTGTCCGATCCACTGCAGTTCGGGTTCGGTGTCCCGCCAGAAGGGGTCGGGGATGGCTCCGGCGGCCAGCAGGTCGGTGTGCACACAGCCCGGTACGGTGGCCGGGAGCCAGTCCTGTTCCCCTTCCGACTGGAACTCCCAGCCGGCAGTGAGCGGGAAGCGGACGGCGTCGGAGGGGTCCGAGACCGGCACCGGCAGGTCCCGGTCGCCGCAGCCCCCGAGCAGCAGCAGGGCTACCGAGAGCCGGGCGATGGGGATCCGCCGGCGGCCGGGTCGGTGACGGATCGATCGTGGCTGGACTTTGCAGGTTCGCATGGCGCGGCTCCCCCCGTTCGCCGGGCCCCCGGGATACATGAAGCCAGTCTATAAGTCGGCGCACAGTCGGGGCAACCGATGTGATTTCTCTTTACCGGGCCTCGGCGTGCCGCATCTTGAATGCTCCTTGAGGAGGGAATCCCTATGTACGACGAGAAGACCGCCGAACGCATCCGCCGGCGCGCCTACGAACTCTGGCTGGCCGAGCAGCAGCAGCACGGCCGCGACCAGGCCCACTGGCTCCAGGCCGAGCGCGAGGTGCTGGCCGAGCAGGCGGCCAAGGCGAAACCGGCTCGAGGTCGGAAGAGTGCGACGAAGAAGACCGCATCGAAGCGCCCGGCCGGTAAGACTGCCGCGAAGAAGAAGACGGCTTCGAAGAAGAGGTGACCGGCTTGCGGCCGGCTTGCGGCCCCGGTAGGTTCATGCACTATGGGACGTGAACCGACCGACCGGGACGTGGAGGCCCTGCTGCAGGCTGCACATCCCGATCCCTTCGCCTGGCTGGGCATGCACCCCGTTCCCGGGGAACCGGGGGTGGTGGTCCGCACCTTCCAGCCGGGGGCCGAGCGGGTCGAGGTCCTGGAGGCCGCCACCGGCAAGGTGACGGCCGACCTGACCTCCCGCCACCCCGAGGGGATCTTCGCCGGTCCCTGTCCCGACCATCCCGCTCCCTTCCCCTACCGATTCCGGGTCCATCACCCGGACGGGGTGCGGGAACTCGACGACCCCTACCGCTTCCACCCCGTCCTGGGGGAGATGGACATCTACTTCCTGTCCGAGGGGACCCACCTGACCGCCTGGGAGAAACTGGGCGCCCACCCCCGGGTCCTCGAAGGGGTGGCCGGCGTCTCCTTCGCCGTCTGGGCCCCCAACGCCCGACGGGTCAGCGTGGTCGGGGATTTCAACGACTGGGACGGCCGCCGGCATCCGATGCGGCGCCATCCCTCCTGCGGGGTATGGGAGATCTTCCTTCCCGGGCTCGGCGAGGGGGACCTCTACAAGTATGAACTGGTGGGCGCCGAAGGGGAGCTGCTTCCTCTCAAGACCGATCCCTTCGCCTTTTACTGCGAACAACCCCCCCGGACCGCAGCCGTCGTCCATGACCTGAATCGCTATCGCTGGCACGACGACGAGTGGCTGGCCGGGCGGTCGCGGACCGGACAACGCCGGGCCCCGGTATCGATCTACGAGGTCCATCTAGGCAGCTGGCGCCGGATCCCCGAGGAGGGGGAGCGCCCCCTCACCTACCGGGAACTGGCCGACCAGCTGGTACCCTACGTGAAGGACCTGGGCTTCACCCACCTGGAACTGCTGCCGGTCTCCGAACACCCCTTCGACGGTTCCTGGGGCTATCAGCCGCTGGGGCTCTTCGCCCCCACCAGCCGGTTCGGCACCCCCGACGACTTCCGCCACTTCGTGGACCGCTGTCACCAGGCCGGCCTGGGGGTGATCCTGGACTGGGTGGCCGGCCATTTCCCCGAAGACGAGCACGGACTGGTCCGCTTCGACGGCACCCATCTTTACGATCACGCCGATCCGCGCCAGGGGCGTCACGCCGACTGGGGGACACTGGTCTACAACTACGGCCGGGCCGAGGTCTGCAACTACCTGCTGGCCAACGCCCTCTTCTGGATGCGGGTCTACCACCTGGACGCCCTGCGGGTGGACGCGGTGGCCTCGATGCTCTACCTCGACTACAGCCGGAAGGCCGGGGAGTGGGTCCCCAACCGGTTCGGGGGGCGGGAGAACCTGGAAGCGATCGATTTCCTGCGGCGGATGAACGAGCTGGTCTACGGCGACCAGGAAGGGATCTTCACCGTGGCCGAGGAGTCCACCGCCTGGCCGATGGTCTCCCAACCGGTCCACCTCGGCGGGCTGGGCTTCGGCTATAAATGGAACATGGGCTGGATGAACGATACGCTGCGCTTTATGGCGCACGACCCGGTGCACCGCTCCTGGCACCACGACCTGCTGACCTTCGGCCTGCTCTACGCCTTCCAGGAGAACTTCATCCTCCCCCTCTCCCACGACGAGGTGGTGCACGGCAAGCGCTCCCTGCTGGGCAGGATGCCGGGGGACCCCTGGCAGCAGTTCGCCAACCTGCGCCTCTATCTGGCCTTCCAGTGGACCCAGCCGGGCAAGAAGCTGCTCTTCATGGGGGGGGAGTTCGGTCAGGAGCAGGAGTGGGACCACGACGGCAGCCTCGACTGGCACCTCCTGGGCGATCCCCGGCACGGCGGCCTGAAGGCCCTGGTCGGCGACCTCAACCGGCTCTACCGCGACCTGCCCGCCCTGCACCGGCTCGACTGCGAGGGGCGCGGCTTCGCCTGGATCGACTGCAACGACAACCGGCAGAGCATCCTGGCCTGGCTGCGGCGCTCCGACGAGGCAGCCGACGTGCCGGTGGCTGCCGTGGCCAATTTCACCCCCGTCGTCCGGCGGCGTTACCGGCTGGGGGTGCCCGAAGGGGGACGCTGGCTCGAGGTCTTCAACTCCGACTCCCGTTTCTACGGCGGCAGTGACCTGGGGAACGGGGCGGGTGTCGAGGCCGAAGCGCATCCCTGGCACGGCCACCCCTGGTCGCTGGAGCTCGACCTGCCGCCGCTGGGGCTCCTGCTGCTCCGTCCGGAGCGGGGCTAGGGTACCATGCCCCGGCCTCAGGTCCCTGCCCTGGCGGCCGACCGCCCCGGCGCTCCCGGCGCCGAGACCACCCCCGAGGGGGTCCGCTTCACCCTGCGCAGCGAGCGGGCCGAGCAGGTGGAGCTGTGCCTGTTCGACGAGTCCGGCCACCAGACCGCCCGTCTCGCCCTCCCCGGACGGGAAGGGGAGCTCTGGCACGGCCTGCTCCCCGGGGCCGAGGCCGGGCTGCGCTACGGCTGGCGGGTCCACGGACCATGGCGCCCCGAGGAGGGTCTCCGCTTCAACCCGGCCAAACTACTGGTCGATCCCTTCGCTCATGAGGTGCGCGGCGGGGTACACTGGGACCCCG
>CAYUVJ010000236.1:0-4612 GCA_964447955.1 uncultured Gemmatimonadota bacterium | reverse complement strand
GGCCGGAAGCGATGAACGAGGCGTGGTCGCTGCCGCCGCTGGACGGGGTCCCCGGCAGGGTCAGATCGACGTAGCGGGAGACCTCTTCGGGCACCAGCGAGAGCCACTTGGCCAGGTAGGGGCCGGCGTCCACGAAGCCGGAGGCCGACATCCGCACGATCCGCCCCGTGCCGTTGTCGCAGGCCCCGGTCGATGTGTCCCAGGAGTCGAGGTGACCCATCAGCAGCACGTACTCGTCGGGCTTCTCGCTCCCGGGGATCATGGCCACGGTGTTGTAGGCCGGGCGGTCGCCCAGGAACTCCGCGTCGGCCTCCAGCCGCATCCGGGGAGTGTCCCCGCCCTGGGCCAGCCGGTAGAGCAGGGTGTAGTCCTCGAGACTGAGGACCAGCGAGGGGACCTGGTCGGTCGAGGCCCCGAAGGTGCGCCGCACCATCCACAGGTTCGACCAGCTCATGGTGAGGATGCCGGCCACCTGCGCCTCGGCCAGCGCCTCGGCCAGCCGTCCGGCCCCCCCCCGGCCGCCGTAGCCGGCGCGCTGAAGGTTGGCGTTGAACGCCTCGCGGGCGGCGTTGCGCTCCTCGCGCATCTTCTCGTAGACCGCTTCGGGCGCGTTGGCCTCCCAGACCGCGTCGGGGCGTCCCGTCGGTTCGGGGAAGCTGATGGCCACGAACTTGCCGCGCACGGTCCCCAGCCAGCGGGTGAAGGAGGCCTCGTCGGCCACCTCGGGGATGACGACCAGATCACCGGTCACCGGCCCGCGGGTGCCCGGGCTCCACGACATCAGGTTGCCCTCAAGGGTCTTGACCCAGGGCTCCAGCATGTCGATATGGCAGATCCCGCGCCGCCAACCCAGCCAGGTGCCCCACTGCTCCATCTTTGCTTCCACGCCCCACGAGCCGAAGGTGGCGACGGCCCACTGATGGGCCTTGGTGTCCTGCGGGCTGCTGGTCAGCCGGGGGCCGTTCACATCCAGCAGCTGATGGGCCAGGGGCTCCAGCTGGGAGTTCTCCAGGGCCTCGGTCCAGATGGCCTTGAGGACCGGATCGTCGACGGCCAGGATCTGGGCCCCGGCCGGCAGGGCGGTAGAGACCACCAGGCCCGCGAAGAGGACGATGGTGAGGATGCGCTTCATGGGATGCCTCCGTAGGGCGGGAAGGTCGAGGCCGCTCCGGCGGCTCGGAGCGACCTGCGACGCGTGCTCGTCTGTCCCATAGACAGATACTCCCTCCCGGTCCATCATGCCAAAGGAACCGGTCCGTCCGGTTGTTCTCCTGACAGTCCTACGAAGCGTCCCGGAACACGTCCCAGGAGGTAGAACCATGCGCAGGTCCCTCTCGATCCTGGCGGTCACCGCGACGGCCCTGCTGGTGCTGTCCGCCGGCGCCGACGCCGACCCGATCAAGTTCGCCCGTTATCCGGCTTTCGGAGGGGGCAAGATCGCCTTCACCTACCACGGCGACATCTGGGTGGCGGACGCCGGCGGGGCGAACCCCTACCGGCTGACCGCACACGTTGCCGACGACCGGATGCCCAAGTTCTCGCCCGACGGGCAGTGGATCGCCTTCACCAGCAACCGGATGGGGAACAGCGACGTCTACGTGGTCCCGGTGAAGGGAGGCGAACCGCGCCAGATCACCTTCGGGACCATGGGGCACACCGCCCTGAACTGGACCCCGGACGGTAAGGGTGTCCTGGTCTCCACCACCCTGGGCTCCAACCCCTGGGGCACTCCCCTGCACATCGTGCCGCTGAAGGGGGGACTTCCGCTTCCGATGGATATGGACCGCGGGGCCTCGGGGATGATCAAGCAGGACAACACCATGGTGGCCTTCAACCGGAACGGCTTCACCTACTGGCGCAAGGGCTACCGGGGCAACAACAACACCGATATCTACGTCCAGGACCTGCGCAGCAAGGCGATCACCCAACTCACGGACACCGACCTCCAGCAGTTCCGCCAGCACACCCAGGACGCCCACCCCATGTGGGGGGCCGACGGGATGATCTACTTCATGAGTGAGCGGGACGGGATCTTCAACATCTGGAAGATCGCCCCGACCGGCGGTGCGCCGGTCCAGGTCACCCGCCACGGGTCCGACGGGGTGCAGTACCCCTCGATCAGCCCGGACGGCCGGACCATCGTCTACGAGAACGAGTTCGAGGTCTGGCGCCTGGACGTCCCCGACGGCCGGCCGCAGAAGATCACTATCGACCTGGCCTTCGATCCCAAGTTCAACGCCGTTGAGTACCTCTCCACGGACGGAGAGGCCGACAGCTTCACCCTGTCGCCGGACGGCGACTACATGGCCGTCGACTACCATGGCGAGATCTTCGTGGTGCCGACCGATCCCGAAGTGGGGGAGAAGAAGCAGGTGACCGCCTCGGGCTGGCGGGAGTGGCGTCAGACCTGGTCCCCCGACGGGAAATGGCTGGCTTACGTCTCCGACGAGGGGGGGGACGACGAACAGGTCTGGGTCTGGGAGGTGGTCACCGGCCAGCGCACCCGGCTCTCGCGGCACGAGTCGCTCAAGGAGAGCCTGAAATGGACCCCCGACGCCCAGGCCGTGCTCTGGGAGGGCAGCAACCGCCTCTTCCTGAGCGAGGTGCCCGGCGGACGCACCCGCGAGGTGGCCTACAACGAGGCGGGGGGCTTCTCGGTCCACGGTTTCTCGGCCGACGGCAACTGGCTGGTCTACACCCGCAGCGACGAGAAGCAGGACTCGGACGTCTACCTCTACGACCTGGAGGCCAAGCAGGAGTACAACGTCACCCAGAATCCCTTCCGGGACCGCGGCGGAGAGCTGACCCCCGACGGCCGCTGGCTGCTCTTCACCTCGAGCCGGGACGGCGGGGTCAACCACCTCTTCAAGGTCTCGCTGACCCGTATGACCGAGGACCCCGACGATCCCCTGCTCAAGAAGAAGACCAGCGAGACCGAGTCCGAAGAGGGTGAGCGTCCCCGGCGGGGTCAGCAGGAGGAGGCCGCTCCATCGCCCATCCGCGTCGAGATGGAGGGGATCGACCGGCGGGCCATCCAGCTGACCCGGGGTGCCGAGGGCGTGGGGAGCTACTTCCTCTCGGCCGACGGCCGAACCATCTACTTCACCAGCCGGGACGCCGACGGACAGGCCCTCTTCCAGATGGGTCTGGACGGCAAGGACCGCCGCTCGGTCACCACCGGGGCCTTCAGCGGACTCACCCCGACCGCCGACCGCCGGACGGTCTTCTACCGCCAGGGCCGGGGTATCTGGTCGATGCCGATCCAGTCACGCCGCAAGACCCAGGTCGAGTTCGCGTTCACGGTGACCGTGGACAAGCCGGCCGAGTGGCGCCAGCTCTTCTTCGAGGCCTGGCGCATCATGAAGTACCGCTTCTACGACCCCGACATGCACGGGCGGGACTGGCTGGCCGTTCGCAGGCGCTACGAGCCGCTGCTCCCCTACGTTGGGCAGAACCAGGACGTCTACGACCTGTCCAACGAGATGATCGGAGAACTCAACGCCTCGCACACCGGGGTGAGCGGATCCAGCGGGGTGGACTCGCCCAGCACCTACCGGACCGCCTACCCGGGCTTCGAGATGGTCCCCGAGGGGGACCACTACCGGGTGACCCACATCTACCGGGACGGGCCGGCCGACAAGGAATGGGTCGACCTGAAGGTGGGGGACTACGTGCTGGCCATCGACGGCCAGGAGATCGCGGCCGGTGACAACTACTGGAAGATCCTCAACCACACCCTCAACGACTACATCACCGTGCGGGTCTCCTCGGACGCCCGGGGACGGGAGCCCCGCGAGGTGCGCCTGCAGGCGGTCAACTCGGTGCGCAACCTCCAGTATGAGGAATGGGTCCACCAGCGGCGGCAGATGGTGAACGAGTGGTCGGACGGCAAGATCGCCTACGCGCACATCCGCTCCATGAACGCGTCCTCGCTGACCGTCTTCGAGAACGACATCAACCGGTTCTGGGACGCGCAGGGCATCATCGTGGATATCCGCTACAACGGCGGGGGGAACACCGACCAGCAGATCCTGGATATCCTGGAGCGGCGTCCCTACGAGTACTGGAACTCGCGCTGGGGCGCCCGGAGCTGGGGACGGCGACCGCGGCAAGCCATCGCCGGGCCCAAGGTGATACTCATCAACTGGCGCTCGGCCTCGGACAGCGAGGTCACCCCGCTGGGCTTCCGCGACCTGGGCCTGGGGTCCATCGTCGGCACCCCGACCTACGGGGCGGTCATCGCTACCGGGTCCTACCGGCTCATCAACGGCGGTTCGATCCGCACCCCCGGTTCCCTGGTGGTGTCCTACGATCCGACCAAACCCAATAACTACGGCATCAACCTGGAGAACTACGGGGTGCCGCCGGACGTATGGGCCGAGAACACCTCCCAGGACGAGCTGGACGGCTTCGACCGCGAGCTGAAGGCGGCGGTGGACGAAGCGCTGCGGATGCTGGCCGAGGGGACCTGGCAATATGGTGTGAAGAAATAGGCGAGCGGGAAGTAAAGAGGACACATGCAGCATCTATGCGACCCGACGCATGGAAAGGCACGGCCGCCTCCGTCAGGAGGCGGCCGTTCTGTTTCCGCTTCAACCTTCTTCCCGCTCGC
>CAYUVJ010000235.1:2358-4624 GCA_964447955.1 uncultured Gemmatimonadota bacterium | reverse complement strand
TCGTCCTGCTGGTCGCTTCGGGGACGGTCTTCTACCGGCACCGCCACCTGGCCGAGCCGGTGGTGGCCGGTCCGGGAGTCACCCGGGTGGCGAAGCTGAGCGACTGGTCCGACGGGGTGAAGGGGACCGTCAACGACTGCAACGTCTACATCCTGGAGGGCCGGGAGCCGGGGGGGACCTTCTTCGTGATGGGCGGGACCCACCCCGAGGAACCGGCGGCCCGTCTGGCCGCCTGGCTGCTGGTGGAGAACGCCGTCCTGGAACGAGGCCGGCTCATCGTGGTCCTGAGCGCCAACCGCAGTGCCACCACGGTGACGAGGGTAGGGGGAGCCTACCCCACCACCTGGCGCATCCCCACCGACTGGGGGGAACGGGTCTTCCGGATGGGAGACCGCTGGGCCAACCCGCTCGACCAGTGGCCTGACCCCGAGGTCTACATCCACTATCCCAGCCGGCAGAACCTGGCCTACGTGGATATCCGCAACCTCAACCGGACCTGGCCCGGCCGACCCCACGGCACCCTGACCGAGCGGACCACCTACGCCTTCATGGAACTCATCCGCCAGGAAGGTGTGGACGTCTTCATCGATCTGCACGAGGCCGAACTGCAGTACCCGGTCATCAGCACCATCGTGACCCACCAGAAGGGTCAGGACATGGCCGTCTTCGCGGCCATGATGCTCTCCGACATGGAGGGGTTCAACATGGGGACCGAGTTCTCCCCGCTGAACCTGCACGGACTCTCCCACCGCGAGGTGGGGGACCATTCGGATGCGGTCTCCCTGCTCTTCGAGGCCCCCGAACCCTTCCTGGACGCCACCCGCGGCCGCACCGACGAGGCGCTCCTGCTGACCGGCATCGACCCCTTCGTGGTCAAGGCCGGGGAGCACGGTCTGCTCTTCGAGAAGATCGACGAGCGGGGCTGGCCGATGGAGATACGGGTGGGACGGCACACCTCGGCCGTCCTCCAGGTCATGGAGACCTGGACCGAGGAGCAGGCAGGCCGGCCGGTCGTGATGACCGGCGTGCCGCGCTACGCCGAGGTCATCGCAGCCGGGCTCGGGGCCTTCCTGCGAGACCCTTCCCGCGCCGACCGCGGCCGGGTGTACTATGAATAGATTGTCCACGCGCAGGCAAAGGAGTGCGAACGTGTACCGGCGAACACTCAAGAGGATGATGGCGGTCCTGACCCCCGCGGTGATCCTGCTGACCGTCTCGGTCGCCACCGCGACGGCCCAGGTCCCGGGGGAACAGCTCTTCGCCTGGGAGGACAGCTTCCAGGGCTGCACCAGCATCATGGTCGGCCGCCTGGCCTCGACCGACGGCTCGGTGATGACCGCCCACTCGTGCGACGGGAACTACCGCCAGTGGGTCAACATCGTGCCCCACCAAACCCACCCGACGGGGGCCCAGAAGAGGATCTACTGGGGTCTGCTCCACACCGAGACGCCCGACGACCTGCGGCGGCTCACACTGAAGGGGGAGATCCCCGAAGTGGAGGAGACCTATCAGTTCATGAACGTGGGCTACCCCTGCATGAACGAGTACCAGCTCATGATCGGGGAGACTACGATCCGCGGGCGCAGCGAACTGCGCAACGACGAAGGACTCTTCCGGATCGAGAACCTGCAGGAGATCGTGCTGCAGCGCTGCAAGACCGCCCGCGAGGCCATCCAGCTCATCGGAGAGCTGGTCGCCCAGTACGGCTACGGCGACTCGGGGGAATGCCTGACCTTCGCCGACCCCAAGGAGGTCTGGCACTTCGAGATCATGGGGGGCGGCCCCTTCGAGATCGGAGCGGTCTGGGCGGCGGTGCGCATCCCCGACGACCACGTGGGGGTCTCGGCCAACATCCCGCGTATCAGCACCCTCGACCTCTCCAAGCCCGACTGGTACATGGCCAGCGAGAACGTCCACTCCCTGGCCGAAGAGATGAGCTGGTACGATCCCGCCTCGGGCAAGCCGTTCAAGTGGTGGGAGGCCTACAGCGGCCGCCGGCCCTACTCGACTCGCGAGTACTTCGTCCTGAGCACCATGGCCCCTTCGCTGGGTCTGACCATGGAGATGGAGGAACTCCCCTTCACGGTCAAGCCGGCCGAGAAAGTCTCGGTGCAGGACGTGTTCCGCTACTACCGGGAGACCTACGAGGGGACCGAACTGGATGCCACCCGCAACCTGGTGACCCCGGCGCCCCGCCGGCGGGGTCAGGAGCAGGCCGACCAGCCCGAGATGGTCAAGAGCCCGATGGTCAACAACTGGAGCATCG
>CAYUVJ010000235.1:0-2348 GCA_964447955.1 uncultured Gemmatimonadota bacterium | reverse complement strand
CCAGCCCGGGGTCGTCCAAACCCAGCGCACCATAGCCATCGCCGGTTGCTCCTACTCCCAGGTCAACCAGGCCCGCGGCTGGCTACCCGACGCGGTCGGCGGGATCGCCTGGTTCTCCTTCGACAACCCGGGGCAGAGCCCCCGCATCCCGGTCTTCGCCGGCGCCACCCGGCTGCCTCCCTCGTTCGCCATCTGCGGACAGAAGAGCTACCGGGAGGACTCGGCCACCTGGTGGTTCCGCCGCACCAACCGCCTGGCCCAGGTCCGCTGGGGGGTCACCCGGGAGTACCTGGAATCGGCCATCATGGACTTCGAGACCCAGGCCATGATGGAACTGCCGCTCATCGAGCAGAAGGCGGTCGAGCTCTACCAGGCGGCCGGCAACGACCACGCCGACCCGGCCTACCGTGACTTCCTGACCCGCTACACGAACAACTTCGCCGGTGCCGCCATGCAGAAGTGGTGGGAGCTGGGCGACCTGTTCTGGGCCATGTTCGCCCGGGGGTTCTGAGCCCCGTGCGAGAGGACCGGCCACCCGAGGCGGAGGAGAGGGACCGATGACCCAGGAGATCCGTATCGAGGACCTGGACCCGCAGGCGTTCATCGCCGAGAAGTCGGCCGAGATCGCCGGCGCCGTGGGGGAGGGCTGTGCCATCAACGCCCTCTCCGGCGGGGTCGACTCCTCGGCGGTGACCCTGCTGGGACACCGGGCACTGGGCGAACGGCTCAAGACCTATTTCGTCGAGAACGGACTGATGCGTCAGGGCGAGGCCGCCCAGGTGGTCGCCCTCTTCCGGGAGCAGGGGGTGAAGGTGGAGGTCGTGGACGCCCGCGACGAGTTCTTCGCCGCCCTCAAGGGGGTGACCGATCCCGAGGAGAAGCGGGAGGCCATCACCCAGACCTTCTACAAGAAGGTCTTCGGACGGCTGGTCCGCGAGAGCGACGCCCGATTTCTGCTCCAGGGGACGATCCTGACCGACGTGGACGAAACGGTGGCCGGTATCAAGCGGCAGCACAATGTCTTCGAACAGCTCGGCATCGACCCGCAGGAGGCGTTCGGCTACGCCATCCTCGAACCGCTGGTACAGATCCGCAAGGACGGGGTGCGCCGGGTGGCCGAGGCGCTGGGGCTGCCCGAGTCGGTCTGGAACCGGATGCCCTTTCCCGGGCCGGCGCTGGCCGCCCGGGTGATCGGCGAGGTCACCCCGGAACGGATCGAGACGGTCCGGAAGGCCACTACCGTCACCGAGGAGGAACTGGCCGGCGTGCCGGCCTTCCTCAAGCTCGCCATCCTCCACGAGGACCGGGTCACCGGCATGCGGGAGGGGAGACGGGACTTCGGTCTCCAGATCGAAGTGCGCTGTTGGGAGAGCGTCGACGCCCGCCTCGGCACCCCGACCGAGGTCCCCTGGCCGCTCCTGCGCCGGCTGGCGGACCGTCTGATCGAGGAAGTGCCGGGAGTGGTGAGCGTGACCTACAACCTGGCGACCAAACCGCCTTCGACCATGGAGGCGATCTGAGACCGACCGGCGAAGAAATTCGGAAAACCATGAATCGTTGTAGATTCATAAATAGCCTAATTATATTTATTCTAGTCTGTTTCCATATTGCTTGTGCTAGACTTAATAACGATAATATAAATATACTTATGGATGATGTATTTAGTTATGATTTGGAAACAGTATTGGACCATAATCCACAGAAACCTGAATCTCTACTCTATGGGCCTAGCATGGTGGCAACCGATAGCGACACCAATTATCATGTCCTAGATAGCCCCGGAAGGCAAGTCGTAGTGTTTGATAAGAATGGACAGTACTTAAGATCTTACGGCCGGTTCGGTAACGGTCCTGGTGAGTTCAACTTTCCAGGAACGATAAGGATAACAGGAGATCTGGTAACAATATTGGACATAGGAACACCGAAGGTAATAGTTTATACAGTTAGTGGAGTCTATGTGCGTACAATTCCTCTGCATCATTTCACATACCAAGCGTACATAACATTAAGAGGAGAACTTGTTACCGAGACAAGAGCTAATATAAGTATTGATAATATTAGATACCAGCAAAGAATAATAAATATATATAGTGATTCGACAACAATCAATATTACGGCACCGATGACTAATTATGAATATCATCCTACTAATTCACGCGGCTATTATTTTCAGCCTTTTGGTGCAATATCATCATTTTATATAGATTACACTCGTGGAATACTGCTGAGCCCTGGAAATCAACCTGAGCTCATATGGTATGAATATGATGGCAGGGAAAAGAACCGTATTAGAGTGCCAATGGAACCAGAACCTGTGACTAAAAACGATATTAATATATATAATCAAT
>CAYUVJ010000234.1:0-4631 GCA_964447955.1 uncultured Gemmatimonadota bacterium | reverse complement strand
ATGGGGACCGCCATGCTGACAGTCATCTCCATGTCCATGGACCCGGAACCGGTGTCCAGCAAGCCGTCCCGGGGATCGAAGCGATATTCGGTCCAGCCGGTCCAGGTCGCGAAGAGGCTGAGATCTATCTGCATCTCCATCTCCGCCCGGCTCATGTCGCCGGCCATCGAACCCCGGGTCTCGGCCCGTACCACCTGCCGGGTGGGGCCGCCGTCCTCGTCCTCGAGCAATCCAAGGTAGGTGTAGTCGGTGATGATGGTGGCCGAGGCCGCGCCTTCTTCCCCGAGGGCGATCTCCTGGGTGGTCGAATCGGTCCAGGCCTCACCGACCGCCACCGGGTGATCCGGCCAGGGGACGAAATACTGGTTCAGTCCCTGGCTGGTCATGGTGTTGCCGCCGAAGGGCATGCCCGACCCGCTCAGGTCGAAGGCCAGGTCGGAGTGCCCGTCGGGCCGCAGGGTGAAGTCGGAGCTGTGACCGGTCAGGTCCATCCCTCCCATCATCCCCCCCATGCCCCCCATCGCCTCGTCCAGCCCTTCGAGCGCGAACTCCTCGATGACCAGACGGCCCTGCCAGGCCCCGCCCTCCACGCCGGTGATCTCGATGCGGGTGATGCCCGGCATGCGCATCTGGATGGGACCCGGCATGACCATGGCCAGCATCTCCGAAGAGACCGTGGACGTGGTCACGGTCTCGAAGCGCAGCACATCCCCGGTCGCCAGCTGATAGGTGTGAGTATACCCGGACGGGGCCCGCCCGGCCCCCGAACCGGCACATGAAGCCACCAACAGGGACAGGATCAGGACGCCTGGTACCTTCATGTCGCGGGAAAGTCGGATCATCTCATCACCTCTGGATATTGGCTCCCGATCTCCGAACCGGGAGCGGCGGTGATCATCGTGGCGAGGTCGTACGGATGAACTCCGCGATGTCCGTCTTCATCTTCACCAGCGAAGGCATATGGATGTACATCATGTGGCCCGACTCAAAGTACCGGAAGTGGATGCGCTCCTTGAGCAGACCGGTCAGGTCGAGATGGGAGAAAACGTACTCGGCCGTGTAGTAGTCGCAGGCGGCGTCGTAGTACCCCTCCAGGATCATGACGTTGAGGTACTCGTTGCGGGTCATCGCCCCACGCAGCATCTCCCCTACATTCACCGGTTGGTCGTCCTTCCAGGGATGTACGTCCCCCCAGACGGCGTATTTCAGGTCGGTCTGGTAGTCGAGTTCGGAGCGGATGTACTGGTTGAAAGCCCCGGCGAAGGTCCCCTCCCAGTCCACCAGGGCGGGATCGTACTCGATCCCCTCCCCGGCATCGTCCCGGTCCCGGCCCGTGTAACGGCTGTCCAGACGCCCCACCGTCAGCCCCTGGTCCCTCAGCAGCTCCTTGCGGAAACGGCCCCGGTCGACCCGCAGGTTGCAGTCCTCGATGAACCCGGGGGAAAGCGCGGTGTAGCGAGCCAGCTTGCGCACTACCTCGGCCCGCTCGGACTCCGGTACATAGCCCCCCTTGACCAGTGCCGACAGGTACTCCCCGGTGGCAAAGGCCTCGACCTCGTCGAGCAGCTCGACCAGCGGGCGGGCCTGCAGGTCGGGCGCGAGTTGCTTGTGGTACCAGGCGGTGGCGGTGTAGTGCGGCAGGATCAGGGCAAAGTTCAGATCGCTGCCCACCTCGTAGCTCAGCTCGGTCGTCGAGACCAGGATCACCCCGTTGAGGAACATGAGATGCTCCTCCTGCAGGTACCCAGCCAGGCCCGAGGCCCGGGTGGTGCCGTAGCTCTCTCCGATCAGGTACTTGGGGGAGGCCCAGCGCTGGTTGCGGGTCGTCCAGAGCCGGATGAACTCGGCCACCGACTCGATGTCCACCATGGTCCCGTGGAACTCGTGGGGGTCCTCCTTGGGCGCCATGCGGCTGTAGCCGGTGGCCACCGGGTCGATGAAGACCACGTCCGCCACATCCAGGATGGAGTACTCGTTGTCGACCAGCCGGTAAGGGGGCTGGAGGGCGAATCCCTCCGCGTCGGCCACCACCCGGCGGGGACCCAGTACCCCCATGTGGAGCCAGACCGAGGCCGTGCCCGGCCCGCCGTTGAAGGAGAAGAGCAGCGGCCGCTGGCTGTAGTCGGTGACCCCCTCCTTCAGGTAGGCGATGTGGAAGAAGTTGGCCAGCGGCTTGCCGTCGTCCTCTTTGAGGACGTAGGTCCCCGCGGTGGCGGTGTAGGCCAGTTCCCGCCCGCCGATCCGGACGGTGTGCCGGGTCTGGACGCTCCGCTCCTCGAGGAGCTCGTTGGGCCACTCCTTCTCCTCTTCCCGCCCGGGCTGTTCCTGGGCGAGGACAGGGAGCACGGGCAGCAGCATCAGGACGGACAGTACTACGGGGAACAGGCGCTTCACGACGGGACCCTCCGGCTCGTGGTACATCGACGGACGGACCCTACCCTTATACCACTGCGGATGTCTCCTGCACGACCGAATCCGGGCGGGGAACGGGCCGATCCCACGAGCCGGAGAGCCGGAGAGACTACTCCTGGTGCAACGCTCCCACCGGGTCGACCTGCGTGGCCCGCCGAGCCGGGAAGTAGCCGGCGGCCGCGGCGGCCAGGGTCAGGGCCAGCACCGCCGCGGCCAGCACCGGGCCGTCGAAGGCGCTCACCCCGTAGAGCTGGGACTCGGCCAGTCGGGAGGCCCCCAGGGAAAGGGGGATGCCCAGCACCAGCCCGATGCCCAGGATGACCAGCATCTCCCGCATGACCATGCCGCGGATCATCCCCTGGCGGGCCCCCAGCGCCATCCGGATACCGATCTCCCGCACCCGCTGGGCGACGCTGTAGGCCATGACCCCGTAGAGTCCCAGCATGGCCAGGATGGTGGCCAAGAAGGCGAAGATGGCGGCCAGTTGGAGCACGATCCGGTCGGCCTGGATGTTGTCCTCCACCTGGGCCTGCATGGTCTGCAGGTTCTCCACCGGCAGGTCGGGATCGATCCCGGCCATCACCCGCCGCACGGCCGGGACGACCTGGTCCGAGGGCAGGGAAGAGCGGAGGTAGTAGCTCATCCAGCCCAGGTTCTCGTCCTGCCGCCAGGGGAGGAAGAAGAGGCGGAGGGGGTCCTGCTTCACCGCCGAGTAGTGGGTGTCCGCCACCAGGCCGATGATCTCGGTGTCGAGGTCGACGTCCCCCCACCCCTGGGTGAAGCGCTTGCCCAGCGGACTCTCCTCACCGAAGAACTGTCGGGCGAAGGTCTCGTTGACCACGGCCACATGCGGAGTGTCGAGAGCGTCCTCGTCCCGGATCTCCCGGCCGGCCAGCAGCGGGATGCCCATCGTCCGGAAGAACCCGGTACCGACCTGGTTGAGGTTGGCATGGGAGTCCACGTCCGGACCTCCCCCGTAACCCTCCACGGTGAGACCGCTCCCCCAGTTGTCCCCGGCGATCAGGGGGACCACGCACGAGGTGACCCCGGTCACCCCCGGGATGGCGGCCAGATCCTCCTCTATCTCCCGGAAGAGGTTCCGGATCCGGTCCTGGTCGTATCCGTTCAGGGCCGGGGAGACCGTGAAGGTGACCAGGTCCTCGGTGCGGATGCCCAGGTCGACCCGGGTCAGGTTAACCAGACTCTTCAGGAAGAGTCCGGTGGGCACCAGGAGCAGGACGGAGATGGTGACCTGGGCCACCACCAGCACCTTCCGCAGACGGGTCGAACCCCGGCCGGCCGAGGTCTTGCCGCTCCCTTCCCGCAAGCTGTCGGTCACATCCCGGCGGGCAGCGTCCCAGGCCGGGTAGAGGCCCAGCAGCAGACCGACGACGACCGAGATCCCCAGGGTGAAGAGCAGGACCGGCCACTGCAGACGGGCACTCAGGAAGCCGGCCCCGACCTCTCCGCCGCCGAGCCAGCCGATGAGCAGGGAGAGCGTCCAGCTCCCCAGCAGCAGACCGGCCAGCCCTCCCCCGAGGGCCAGCAGCAGGGCCTCGCTCAGCGACTGGGCCATGAGGTGCCGTCGACCGGCTCCCAGGGCCATCCGGATGCTGAGTTCCCTCCGCTGACGGGCCGAGCGGGCCAGGAGCAGGTTGGCCGCGTTGGCCATGGCGATGAGCAGGACCAGGATGGTGGCCCCCATCAGGATGAGGAGCGGGGTCCGGCTCTCCCGCTGCAGGGAACTGTTCCCCTGCCGGCCCTCCTCCAGGGTGAGCCGGGAGGCTTTGAACCGCTCGAGGTATTCGGCGTCCCGGCCGGTCACGGTGGCCGCCTGTTCCTCCACGACCGAGGCGTATGTGCTGTTCAATACGGTCGCCGCCTGTTCGCGTCCCAACCCCGGGGCCAGCCGGGCGAAGAGATAGAGCCAGTAGTCGTTGAGCCGGTCGGTGCCGTCCCAGCCCGGGGTCATGATGGGCTTGAGGGCCAGCGGCACGAAGATGTCGGGGGCACCCCCCAGGGTGAGACCGCGGAAGTCCCGGGGGGTCACCCCGACCACGGTCAGGGGATGTCCGTTCACCCGGATGGTCTGGCCCAGGATCCCGGGATCGCCCCCCAGCCGGTCCTGCCAGTAGCCGAAGCCCAGCACTCCTACCGGTGTCCCCTGGCCGGGGAGGTCATCCTCGGGGGAGAGCAACCGGCCCAACTGCGGGGAGATC
>CAYUVJ010000233.1:0-4643 GCA_964447955.1 uncultured Gemmatimonadota bacterium | reverse complement strand
TCGACGAGACACGGCGCAAAACGCTCAAGAACGCTGGGCGTCGACATGACCCGCATTTCCAGCCGAGAGATTGTCTGTTGCTGCGAACAGAAAGATTATAACATTATAGTAATATTACATCAATAGTATATCAGTCGTGCCAATCGCCATCCAGGAGAAGGCCGCCCGGCCGACCGGCTCGTTGACGCGCAGGAGATGGAGGATTTTGGACCAGAACCACTCCGAGGAGTAGACCCCCCCGACGAAGCGGGTGACGTCCTCACCCCCCCAGGTCCGGGCGGTGAGGTTGATCTCCTCGGCTTCCGCCACCGCCGTGTGGTCCTTCCAGAGGACGAACATGGCGTCGGGATCGTCGGCGAAGTCGGGGAGCAGGGCGAGTGAGGTCCCGGTCCGGTCCACCGCCCCGGGTGTGGAGCCGGTGGTGTCGACAGCTATCCCGGCCACCCGTTCGGCCGTGCCCTTCGGGGCGGCGGTCAGAGCCTCGCGTATCGAGGATTCGAGACCTTCGAGATGGTCCCGGGGGTGCTGGCGGAAGCGGTTACCGGCCGGGTCGCAGTAGCGGCCCTGGCTCCAGCGGGTGAAGGGGTCAGCCAGCCATCTTGGCCGCGGCCAGCCGCTTGATACTGCCCAGGTCCTTCCCCTCATGGACCTCGAGCCGGACACCCTTGCCCTCCGCGAACTTGGGCGCCTTACGGATGAGTTCGACGTCCCGGGTCTGCAGACCGGCCTGCCGGGCCGCCCGGATGACGTCCTCGCCCAGGATGAAGGCGACCAGGAAGTGTCCCTGACGAGGGACGAGATAGAGAACGGTCCGCTGCCGCTGCATGAGCCGCAGGGCCCATCCGAAGTTCTGTTCGGAGTAATGCCATTTCTCGCTCAGGGGGGCGTATTCGGCCCGCAGGTGCTTTATCAGTCTGTCCCAGGAGGTCTGGCTCTCCCCGATCATCACGGCCAGCTCGGCCGGGCCGGGTTCCTTGGTTCCATCCACAGACAGGTTCTGGGTCATCCGGACTCACAGTCCATTCCGTGCTCGAGGGATCCGATAAGTGGATCGTGAAGAAGATGCCGGCGGGGCGTGAAGTACCAGGGCGGGCAGTCCCCCTGGATGCAAGGGGCCTTTGTAACATCGTCGATACGCTGTTGATAACCTATTGAAACATCACCCCGGACCTCCAAGCATCACCCCGGACCTCCTACGAGGTCCGCCCGCCGGATCATAGGGGCCCCGTTCAAGGCCAGATGACCTCATATCGGCGGATCGTCATGTTGTAGCCACGGTCCATGAGCCAGAGGTCCCCGGACGGGTCGAACGCCAGCCGGCTGGCCGGATCGGCCAGGGGCCATGATGCGAGTGCCCGGCCATCCGGACCGAGCACCTCGAGCTTGACCAGTTCGTCGAACCGGCCTTCGATCTCACGGTCTTCCGCTTCCTTCTGACCGAGCCGACCGGTCAGTACCCAAATCCGTCCTGTCTCGTCCACGGCCACATCGAACGTCACCCTGTCAGCCACGGGTTCGATCCGCCGTGAACTGGTTCGCCCGTCGGGTGAACGATAGGTCCTCTCCTCCACGTCGGGTTCGGCCGGCTGGAACTCGAGTTCGCGGGTGATGGTGTGTTCGAGTGTACCGGAGGAGAGGTCATAGACCTGGATCTCCGGTGAGTGTCCGAAGGCGGCCACTGCCTTCCCAGCCGGTGAGACGGTGATGACAACGCTGCTCAGGATGTCGGCGATCCGGTCATCCTCGTGCGTGCGGCGGCGGCCCAATCCCCGGATGACCTCGTCCTCCCGGTCCACGACCTCCAGCAGCTTGCGGTCCGATGACCGGGTCCGGCGGCGCTCCTGGTAATACATCCACTCGACCCTGAGGAATCCGCCCCCCGGGACCGGGATATAGTCGTCGTTCGAGGTCAGGGTTATGCTATGCCCCTGGCTGAAACGCTCGCTGCGCAGGAACGCTCCCGCAGTCGAGAAGTAGCTCACGCGATGGTTGTCGGGATCCTGCACCGCCAGCGTGCCCTCGGGGGTCATACGAACCGCACAAGGCCATTTCAGCTCTCCCGGCCCCTCGCCCTCCCGACCGATCCGGCGCACCAGCCGGAGGTCCCGATCGAACACCAGGATGGCATGAGCCCCGGGGTCGGGGATGAAGGCCTGGCCGTCCGGATCGAAGATGAAGTAGGAGGGGCGATAGAGGATCGCCTCCCCCCCCTCTGTCTGATCGACGAAGGAAGCCTGCTCGACCAGTCGGGGAGCGGTCACCTGCGATCCCTCGCCCACGGGCCGGGGTCCCTGGTCGAGCGATCGGGCATCAGCGGGACCTGCGGTGGACAGCACCGCCCAGCAGACCAGCAGGGTCGCAGCCGATCGGTACGCTGGGCGACACGGTGAGGATGATTCGGTCCGGTGCATCGGTTCCCTCTTGGTTGGGGTTGCACACGGTGATGCGGGGGCTGTCCCGCTTGGGATGTCTACATTGTATACGTCCTCGGCGGGGAGCAGGTTGCGGGTGAGAAGCCACCCCGCTCCCGCCCTTGCCCCCCGGGACTCAATTCGGATAGAACTAATCCGTTCCGTCGACGTACCCTCTGACATGCACGTCGCCCGTCGGCCAGAGGCGATCCGAACCATGAGAGAGGGGTAGTACCGCTTGTCCGTCACCCTGCACGATCTAACCATCACCTATGGGAGTCTGATAGCCGTGGATGGCTTCACGGCCACCTTCCCGGGAGGCTCCACCGGCCTGCTCGGTCCCAACGGGGCCGGCAAGTCGAGTCTCATCAGGGGCCTGCTGGGGCTGGTCCCGCTGGCCGGCGGATCGGCCGACGTGCTGGGGGTGGATGTACGCAGTGAGCCGACTGCGGTACGTCAGAAGGTCGGCTACATGCCCGAGGACGACACCCTCATCCCCGGTCTGACCGGGGTGGGCATGGTCCAGTACGCTGGGGAACTCTGCGGCATGAGCGCGGTGGACGCCATGCAGCGGGCGCACGAGGTGCTCTTCCTGACCGGGCTGGAAGAAGCACGCTACCGCAAGGTCGAGACCTACTCCTCGGGGATGAAACAGCGGATCAAACTGGCCCAGGCGCTGGTCCACGACCCGCGCCTGCTCTTCCTGGACGAGCCCACCAGCGGCATGGACCCCAGAGGCCGGCAGGAGATGCTCGACCTCATCCGCGACATCGCCGGGAAGGGGACCATGAGCATCATCCTGGCCACCCACATCCTGGTGGACGTGGAACGCACCTGTGACCGGGTGGTCATCATGAACCGCGGCCGTGTGCTTCGGGAGAGTGTGGTCGAGGACCTGCGCGGGACCTATGCCGAGGCCTACGCCGTCCGTATCGACGGCGACCGGGAGGTTTTCCGCGGGGCGCTCACCACCGCCGGCGCGAGCGTGGTCGACGGGGAACGGCAGCAGCTCGAGGTGACCCTGCCCGAAGGGATGGATGCCGACCTGATCCTGCGGGCCGCCCGGGACAGCGGGGTGGCCCTGCGCCAGTTGGTCGGCAGCGTCCAGACCCTCGAAGACGTCTTCCTCAAACTGATCGGAGAGGACGAACATGCCGGTCTATGAGGAGACCTATCGCAGCTGGGGGGGGACCCTGGTCCCCCATCCGCGGACCTGGTGGATCATCGCCCGCACCGGGGTGCGTCTGAAGTGGAAGCGGGGGATGATCGTCCTGCTCATCATCGCCACCCTCCCCTTCATCGTCCGGGCCTTCCAGATCTACGCCGCCACCCGGCTCCAGGACTGGCAGGAACTGGCCGAGGCGGTCCAGCAGCTGCGGGTGGACGCGAGGTTCTTCGCCGATTACCTGTCCGGTCAGTCCTTCTTCCTGGTGCTGGCGATCCTGGTGACCGGCTCGGGCCTGATCGCCGATGACCCGCGCTACCGGGCTCTGCCGCTCTACTTCTCCAAGCCGGTCCGCCTGAGCGACTACCTGCTGGGCAAGTCCCTGGTGGTGGCCGCCTACGGCGCCCTGATCACCCTGGTGCCGGCCCTGCTGCTCTTTCTGGTCCGCCTGGCCCTGGCCACCGACACGGTGTTCCTCCACGACTACTGGTGGGTGCTTTTCTCGGTGACCGGACAGTCCCTGCTCATGCTCGTTCCCCTGACCGCCCTGATGCTGGCTCTCTCGGCCGGGGTCGGGAACGGCCGCTCGGCGGCCCTGCTCTTCTTCGGCCTCTGGGTGGTGCCCGACCTCTTCCGGCAGATCCTGTCCCGGATCGAGAGCCTGACCTACATCTCCCTGCCGGCACTGATGCGGCAGACCAGCGCGCTGCTCTTCGGCCGGGAACTCCCTTATACGATCTCCCCCTGGAGCGCGCTCCTCGCTCTGGTGCTGGTGGTCGTCGTCTCGCTGGCCTTCCTGGCCCGCCGGGTCCGCCCCACGGAGGTGGTGGCATGAGGATCCAGGCCCGCGGACTCTCGAAGTGGTACGGCCAGGTCATCGGGGTGAACCATCTCGACTTCGACATCGGCCCCGGAGTGACCGGGTTCCTGGGCCCGAACGGGGCGGGGAAGACCACCCTGCTGCGGCTGATGACCGGGCAGCTCAAGCCCAGCCAGGGGAGTGTGACCCTGGACGACCGGCCGGTCTGGGACGAGCCGGAGCAGATGCGGCATATCGGTTACTGTCC
>CAYUVJ010000232.1:0-4656 GCA_964447955.1 uncultured Gemmatimonadota bacterium | reverse complement strand
CCACCATGGGATCTCCCTGGAAGCGGTCACTGGTCCGGGCGGCGTCCAGGTCGTTGTGGTAACCGACCACCCCCTGCTGTACCGCGTACTCCCGGCTCACCATCTCGACGCCGTAGACCACCTGCCCGGCCTCGTCCAGGATCTTGGGGGCCATGGCCGGGCTGACCTGGAGCCCCGAGGCGTCCACGATCAGACCTCCGACCACCCCCCGCCCCCCTTCAGGCCGGCCGGGAACGGCCCCGCGCTCGGCCGGACGCCGGGTGCCGGTCTCACCGGGCAGCACGGCGTCTATGAGGGCCCCTGTCAGGGGCATCTCCACGATGACGCTCACGTCCATGCTCTCGTAGTAGCGGGTGTCCAGCACCACGAAGTCCCGGACGACCCCCTCGACCTTCGAGCGGATGATGTCGCTGGTGACCATGGCGTTCTCCACCGTGGTGGTCGAGGTCACCGCCACCCCCTTGACCGCCTCCAGCAGGTCCCGGTAGGCGGCCGCCCGAGCCGCCCTCAGGGCCGAGGCCCGCCAGGAGGGCTGGGGCATGTTGGTGTTCGGGGCCCCCAGGCTGTTGGTGATGACCACCTGTCGGTTCCAGTCGATCCGGAAGGTGCCTGGTTCGGGGTATTCCTGGGCCACGGCCGGGGACGCCAGCAGCACCACCAGCAGGCCTGTCATCGCGATCGTCGGACGAACGGTCCGCATGCCGCCCTCCTCACTTGTTCGGAGGGGTCTCGTCGAGGCCCCCCTCACTTGGTCTTCATCACCCAGACGCCGTCCCACTCGGCCCCGGGTGGATGCTCCTCCAGATGCCGGCAGCGCTCGATGAAGACCGCCGCCGCCGGGTCGTTCTCCAAACTCATAAAGGCCTCCAGGGCCTCCGTCCACTGCTGGGCCCGATAGGCCGACAGCCCCTGGGCCCAGGTCAGCAGTCGGCTGCGCAACCCGGCCGTGTCCTCAGGCGTCCCGGCCTCGGCCAGCACCTCCCAGACCCCGACTGGTTGGGCCTTACCCTTCACCCGGACCCGGTCGATCTCGCGGCCCACGAAACCCTCGCTCACGCTGGCCCATGTGTACTCGGTGACCAGCAGTCCCACCCCGTACTGGCGGGTCAGAGCCTCCACCCGCGAGGCCAGGTTCACGTTGTCCCCCAGCACGGTGTAGTCGAAGCGGATGTCGCTGCCCATGTTGCCCACGACCATCGGCCCGGTGTTGAGTCCCAGCTTCATGTCGAAGGTCTCGGGCAAGAAGTCCCCCCACTCCTGCCGGACCCCGGCCAGCTGGCTGCGCATCCCCAGGGCCGCCCTCACCCCCCGCACGGCATGGTCGGGCAGCGGCAGCGGGGCGCCGAAGATGGCCATGATCGCGTCTCCGATGTACTTGTCCACCGTGCCATGGTGCTCGAAGATCGCGTTGCTCATGATGGTCAAGA
The DNA here is from genome assembly GCA_964447955.1 of uncultured Gemmatimonadota bacterium. Classification (GTDB taxonomy): domain Bacteria; phylum Blakebacterota; class Blakebacteria; order Blakebacterales; family CAYUVJ01; genus CAYUVJ01. The sequence continues at coordinate 3,229 of CAYUVJ010000232.1, read as the reverse complement.
AACGGTTCAGGAACTTGACCAGTTCCTCGGGGGCCAGCTTCTCACTGAAGCTGGTGAATCCCTGCACGTCGGCGAAGAGCACGGTCAGTTCCCGCCGCTCGCCGCCCAACTGCAGCTTGTCGGGGTCCTGCAGCATCTCGTCGACCACGTCCTTCGAGACGTACTGCTGGAAAGCCCCCTTTATGACCCGTTTCTGCCGTTCCTCGGTCATATAGCGGAAGGTCATGGCCCCGGTGTATCCCAGCACCAGCCCCACCGCCGGCCGGAAGAGCTCGATCCAGCGGGCCTGCTCGGCATAGGACCAGACGCACAGGAAGACGAAGACGACCAGCAGGACCACGTTGGCGACACTCCCCACCGAGATCCGGAAGCGCAGGGCCAGCCAGGCGGCCAGCACCGCCAGCCCAAAGACCAGCAGCATGGCCTGGCCATCCCGCATGTGGCGGACCGTCTCCTGACGGGCCAGGTTGGTCAGCAGGGTGGCGTGGATCATCACCCCCGGCAGGGCCGGGCTGGACGAGGTCGCCTTCAGGTCCTCCAGACCAGGCGCGGTGGGGCCGATCAGACAGACCGTACCGGCCAGGTACTCGGTCGGCAGACGGGCTTCCAGCACGTCGTAGTAGGGGATCTGCCGAAAGGGTCCGAAAACGGTCTCATCGAAGAGCTGCTCCGGCTGGTCGGGGTACCAGCGCAGGAGGTAGCGGCACTCGGTGTCGACCGGGAAGACATAGGGGCCGGCGGTGACCGACCGGCCCGGTTCCACCACGATCTCATCCAGGTTGATGCCTACCAGGTCGAGGAACATCCGGAAGCCGATGGCCGGGAAGAGGTAGTCGCCGTAGCGATAGAGGAGCGGCAGGCGGCGGATGACCCCGTCGGGATCGCTCACCACGTTGACCAGCCCCAGGGCCAGACTGGCCCGCTGGACGATCTCCGAGGGGCCCTCCAGGGCCTTGACCGTCTTGAAGTCGGGCAGTCGTTCCGAGCCGGGCACCTCGCTCACCCGGAGGTAGGAGCGGGGGGCGTTACGGGTGATCTCCTCATCGTCGAGGACCGACCGGTAGACCAGGCTGGCCTCGTCGATGAGGTCGATGGCGTTGTAGATGATGGCCGCGTCGCCGAAGGCCCGGGCCAGCATCTGGTCGGTCTCCGGCCGGACGGGATCGGTCTCGAAGATGAGGTCGAAGAAGACCGCCGCCGCCCCCCAGTCGGCCAGCTGGCGGGCCATCCGGGCATGGACCTCACGCTCCCATTGGGAGAAACGCCCCATCGCCAGCAGGCTGCGGTTGTCGATGGTCACCACCACGATCCCGCTCTCGTCGGGGTCCAGGGGCTCGGTGGTGTGCAGGGCCGAGCGGACCCGGGCGTCGTAGAGGTTGCTCTCGATGCCCTGGAAGAAGCCGGGAGCGAGCTGATAGGAGACCACCGCCACCAGCAGCCCCACCGCGCCCCCGACCACCAGGGCCCGCAGCAGGGCCCAGCGGCCCCACACCCGCTCCAGCGTTCTCTTCCAGCCCGACTCGGCCACGCGTCCCTCCTCGCCCCTAGCGGATGAGCGTCATCTTCTTCGAGATCACCTTGCCGGCCGCCTCCAGCCGGTAGAAATAGATCCCGCTGGCAGCCGGGCGCCCGGTGGCGTCGCGGCCGTCCCAGGTCACGGTGTGCGGCCCGGCGTTGAACAGCCCGTCGGCCAGGGTGGCCACCCGCTGTCCCCGCACGTTCAGCACCGTCAGATGCACCTGTGCCGGCTCGGCCAGGGCGAACCGGACGGTGGTCGTCGGGTTGAACGGGTTGGGGAAGTTCTGGTCGAGGCTGGCCTCGGCCGGCAGGCGGATGGTCCCCGCGGTACGGGCATCCACGAAGGCCGCGGATCCCGCCACCAGCCGGAAGGTGTGCTCGACCGCCATCCCCTCCACCGGTTGCTGGCCGGCCGCCGCCCCGGGGAAGAACCGGTAGGTCCGTCCCTCGGTCAGGTCGATGCGCAGGTTGGAGCGCACATCCACCAGGGCGGCTACGTAGCCGTCCGGCAGCCCCTCCACCCCGTGCACGCCCACGGTCGCCCGCCGGCCGCCCTGGACCGACTCCACCCGCAGCGGCCACTCGTAACCGGGCTCTCCCGGCCCCTGGTAGTCGGCGGCGTAACCGCCCCGGTGGTCGGCCCGCCGGGTACGGTCGACCATCAGCCGGGCGCTCCCGTCGATGGCCATGGGCGGGTCGGGCAGATCGGCCGGGTCCCAACCCTCGCCGTGTCCGCTCAGCACCCCCAGGTAGTTCTGCCGATCACCGACCAGCGCCCCCTCCTGGGTAAGGACCAGCTGCAGGCGCCAGCCGCTCACGCCCTCCTCCTCCACCCGTCCGACCGGCAGATCGGCCGAGGTCCCCTGCTCAGCCAAGTACTCCGCCACGGTCCGGGCAGTGCTCACCTGTTCCCCGCTCACCGAGCTGGGTGGTACCAGCAGGGCCACGTTGTAGCTCTGGTGGTTGAAGACCGAGACCCCGAACCAGACCGGCAGCTCTCCGATGGTCGGCGGCAGGACCCAGTCGCCGTCACTGAACCCGTACGGCCGACTCACGTCGGACTCCGAGAGCCCACTGGCGGTCATGATGTCGGTCCAGGCCACGTTGAAGAGCCAGGGGGAGCCGATGTCGTTCCAGCCCGGGCTCAGGGTGATCTGGAAGGGCTGACCGGCGCTGATGGTCTGCCCGCTTCCCGGGTCGAGCTGGATGCCCTCCCGGCGATGCTGGAACCAGTAGGCCTGGCCCGGCTGCAGGCTGGAGGAGGTCTCCTCCTGGTAGCCGGTCCCGGTCCAGCGGAAGAAGCGCCAAACCTTGGGGTCGGCGTTGGGCAGGTCGGGCAGCACGGCCGTCACCCGGGCGTCGTCGGGATTGTGCGGCACGCTGATCATGTACCACTGGTCGCGCGGGATGGTCCCCGAGGCCGGCAGGTCGGCGATCCGCACCGGGGCGCTCCCGACCACCCCGGTATCCATGTCGACGCTGCCGTCGGCATCGGCGAAGGCGATGTTTCCGGCCGGGTCGACGGCCCGTACCGCGTACTGGAAACCGTTGATGGTCACCGCGGAGCCGGGGATGGTCCCGGTGTAGCGGTCCCCCGCCTGCTGGGTCATGACCACGTCGATGAAAGCGGTGGTGAACCCCGCCGAACGGTAGTAGAGGCGGACGTCGTCCAGGCCGTTGATGTCATTGAACGTACCCGCGATCTGCACGC
>CAYUVJ010000231.1:0-4665 GCA_964447955.1 uncultured Gemmatimonadota bacterium | reverse complement strand
CCATGCTCTGGCGCACCAGCCCGGCCGGAACGGAGCTGGAACTGAGGGTGCTCGACTGGCTGCGCGACCTGCTCGGTCTGCCGGAGGCGTTCCGTGGTCACATCGTGGACACCGCCTCGATCTCCTCCTTCCTGGCCCTGGCCGCCGCCCGGGAGGCCCGGGCCGAACTCCAGGTGCGCACCCGCGGGATGGCCGGCCGCACCGACCTGCCGGCCCTGACCGTCTACGCCTCCGAGGAGGCCCATTCCTCCATCGAGAAGGGGGTCATCGCCCTGGGGCTGGGGCAGGAGCACCTGCGTAAGATCCCCACCGACGAGCTCCTCCGGATGCGGGTGGACGCCCTGCGGCAGGCGGTCGAGTCCGACCGGGCGGCCGGCCGGATCCCCCTGGCGGTGGTGGCCACGGTGGGCACCACCTCCAGCACCAGCATCGACCCGGTCCCACAGATCGCCGAGATCTGCGCCGAACACGGCCTCTGGCTCCACGTGGACGCCGCCTACGGAGGGGTCGCCGCCCTCGTGCCCGGACACGAGCAGGTCCTGGCCGGGTGCGAGCGGGCCGACTCGCTCGTGGTCAACCCGCACAAGTGGCTCTTCACCCCCATGGACTGCAGTGCCTTCTTCGTGCGCGACCCGGCCCTGCTCAAGGCCGCCTTCAGCCTGGTCCCCGAGTACCTGACCAGCCGCGGTGACGGGGGCGAGGTGACCAACCTGATGGACTGGGGGGTCCAACTGGGGCGGCGCTTCCGGGCCCTCAAACTGTGGCTGGTCCTGAGCCGCTTCGGGCGGGAGGGGCTGGCCCGGCGGCTGGGCTACCACCTGCAGCTGGCCCGGGAACTGGCCGAGCGGATCGATGCCCAGTCCGGGGTGGAACGGCTGGCCCCGGTCCCCTTCGCCACCGTCTGTTTCCGCTTCCGGCCCCCGGACTGGACCGGCGAAAAGGGGGAGCTCGAAGCCCGGCTGGAACGGCTGAACGCGGCGGTCATGGAGCGGGCCAACGCCGGCGGGGAGGTCTTCCTCAGTCACACCAAGCTGAAGGGCCGCTTCACGCTGCGCCTCTCGATCGGGCACATCCGGACCACCCGGGAGGACGTGGAAGAAGTCTGGGAGCTGCTCACCCGGCTGGCCGGGGAAGAGGCGGCCGGGTCGGACTGACGAACACCTCAGCCTCCCGCTCGACCTAGACGGCCCGCCAAGGCAATGAGGTCGGGTGCCGGCTCCACGCGGTGCGCGTCAGCCCGCGCCGAGCACCACCCGCACTTGATGCTCACGTCCGTCATTCTCGAGCGGAATCGCCGCCGGGTCGGTGGGTGATCCATCCAGCTCCACGCTCGCCACACCCCGGCAGCGCCGCTCCGGGTTTTCCACGACGATCGTGTAGCGTGTCGTCCCGAGGCGCCATTCGATGGAGTAGGTCGGCCACGACGATGGGATGCACGGGTCCACCGTGAAGAAAGCGTCGTGGCGGCGGAGTCCGAGAATCCCTTCTAATCCGACCCGGTACATCCAACCGGCCGAACCGGTATACCAGGTCCAGCCGCCGCGCCCCCGATGCGCCGGATGGTCGTAGACGTCCCCGGCGACCGAATAGGGTTCGGTCATGTACCGGTTGACCTGGCTGGCCGTCCGTGTGTGGTTGATGGGGTTAAGCATGTGAAAGAACTCCACCGCCTCGTCGCCGCTGCCGAGACGCGCGAGCGCGAGGACGACCCATGCCGCCGCATGCGTGTACTGCCCTCCGTTCTCGCGGACCCCCGGGAGGTAGCCCTTGATATACCCCGGGTCGAGCACCGCATGATCGAAGGGCGGCGAGAGGAGCAGGATGACGCCCGAGCCGCGCCGGACCAGGTGGGTGCGTACGGCACCCATGGCGCGCTCGGAGCGCTTTGCTGATGCGGCGCCCGAGAGAACGGCCCAGGTCTGGGCCACCGAGTCGATCTTCCCCTCGAAGTTGTAGGACGAACCCAGCGGGGTGCCGTCGTCGAAGTAGGCACGCCGGTACCACTCGCCGTCCCAACTTTGCTCCAGCACGGTTCCCAGACGCTCGCGTTCGGCGCGGTAGCGCGCCGCTCTGCGCGCATCACCCCGCTCCTCGCACAAGGGGGCAAAGGCTCCTAAAACGGCGTGGAGAAACCATCCGACGAAGATGCTCTCCCCACGACCCTCGGGACCGACATTGTTGTAGCCGTCGTTCCAGTCGCAGCTCCCGATGAGCGGCAGGCCGTGCGCGCCGACAGTGAGCGCCCTATCTATCGCCCTGAAGCTGTGTTCGAACAGCGTGCCCGTCTCGCGGGAGACGGCCGGGATGCCGTACGCTTCGGGCTCTCCTGGCGGTACGGCAGGCGCCTCCAGGAAGGGCACCTGCTCGTCGAGGACGGCGCGGTCTCCCGTGGCCTTGACGTACTCGGAGGTCGCGTAGGGCAGCCAGAGAAGATCATCCGAGCAGCGCGTACGAATGCCTTGGCCGCCCGGGGCGCTCCACCAGTGCTGAACGTCCCCCTCGACGAACTGGCGCGCTGCCGATCTCAGGATGTGCTCACGGGTGAGGTCCGGCCGCGTGAACATGAGCGCCAGCACGTCCTGAAGTTGGTCGCGGAAGCCGTACGCACCGCTCGACTGGAAGTAGGCGGAGCGCGCCCAGATGCGGCACGCCAGGTCCTGGTAGAGGAGCCACCTGTTCACCAGGACGTCGAAGGAGTCGTCGGGGGTGGTGACGCGCACCGCGCCCAGCGTGTCCTCCCAGGACGCCTCCACCGCGACGAGCTCGGCCTGGGCGGCTGCCGCGCCGTCCTTGCCTGTGAACCGCTCCAGGAGCGCACGGGCCTCCGCCGCGTCCCGCCCCTGCCCGAGTAGGAACACGATGCGCCGCGTCGCACCGGGTTCGAGGTCTACCACGGTCTGCAACGCCGCGCACGGGTCGAGGCCGGCGCCGAACCGGTTCAGCAGCAGCGGCCGGCCGAGGGCAGCGGCGCGAGAGAGCGAACCGTTGCGGCCAAGGAACTCCAGGCGGTCCCCCGTGGCGGAGAGGAGCGGCTCGCTCGCGGCGGCGAATGCCACGTGCTGCCTTTCCGGGCGGTACAGGTCGCGAGCCAGGACCGCGTCGGTCACGCCGTCGCGCTCGGTGGAGACAAACCTCGGGCCGCTCGCAATGGGTGGGCCGAGCAACCATTCGTTGTACGAGAAAAGGGTGAGTCGCCGCGGCCGGTCGGAGCGGTTCGTCAAGGTCAGAAGAGACAGCTTCACAGGCTCGTCGCGCGCCACAAAGACCGCCAGTTCCTGGCCAATGCCGTGCGCGGCGCAGGAGAAGCGGGTCACGCCCGGTGCGTGGCGCACGATCCAACGAGGAGAACGGGGTGTACGCCGCAGGGGCGTCGGCGTGGCGCCCCACAGGGCGCCACTCTCCTCGTCGCGGACGAAGATGGCTTCGGCGGTCGGGTCGGTGACCGGGTCGTTCGCGAACGGCGTGAGCCGGTTCTCACGGCTGTCCTCGCACCAGGTGTGGGCCGCCCCGGAGGCGGTGACGATGCTCCCGAAGCGTGGGTTGGCAAGGACGTTGATCCAGGGAAGGGGTGTCTCCCGTTCACCTTCGAGGACGACGACGTACTCGCGGCCGTCACGCGTGAAACCTCCGAGACCGTTCTCGAAGAGAAGTGGCGGTGGCTGCGGTTGATCTTCCGGCCTTCCCGCGTCCGGGGCCTCGTCGACCGGCAGGACGCCCAACGGGGGTGGAGGCTCCTCCTCCAGGCGATCGAGCTGTTGTTCCAGAGTGCCGTGGGCGCCGGAAAGGACTGCCTGGGCGACCACCCTCAGAAGGACCCTCTCGGCTTCCGGGATTGAATCGGCTTGGAGAAGAAAGACGCCGCCGGGCTTCCCTTTCCAGGCGCTCCACGGGCCGCCGTCGATGAGCTGCGTGAGTTCTTCCTTAGTCTCTTCGCGGTAGCTTACCGGGTTCTCGTTCAGGATCACGGCGTCCGCCTTCAACCCCTTCAGGCGCCAGTACTCGTGGGCGGTCAGGACTTGCTGAACGAGCTGCACGTCCTCCGGCTCCTTCACGCGGACGAGGACGATCGGGAGGTCGCCCGAGATGCCGAACCTCCAGAGACCCTCCTGCCCGAGCGTGTTCTTCGCCAGGGTCTCCCCGTCGGCCCGGAGGGACTCGTCGGAGAAGAAGACTCGGGAGGCGAGCCGTTCGGTGAGCTGGGCTTGTTCGATAGAGATGCCGAGATGTCGTTGCGACATCAGCGCATGAGTATAGGCCAGGGCGAAGGCACGGGCGGCGACGCCGTGGTCGTGGTACTTCTGAGCGCAGGCCCGCGCGGTCGGCTCGTCGACGGCAACACCGGTCGTTAAGGAGACGCGGGCGAAGCCCCCGGGTGCAAGTCGAAGCCGGGTCCTCAGGACCAGGATCGGGTCGAGTACCGCGCCGATCGTTCCCGAGAGCGCGCGCCCATCCATGGCCTTGGGGTTGTCGGGGCCTCGCCCGCGCCCCAGAAAGCGCATCCGGTCGGTTTCCCACTCGACTTCCGCTTTCGTCGGTCCTTTGATTGAGAGGACATGAAAGGCGAAGAGCGCCGGGTCGTGCAGTCCGCGACGCCGGCGCCGGGCGAGGAGAGCCGTATTCTCGGCAATCCACTCCGTCTCGACGAAGAGCTTTTCAAAGGCTGGG
>CAYUVJ010000230.1:0-4673 GCA_964447955.1 uncultured Gemmatimonadota bacterium | reverse complement strand
GGCGTCGTTGATGTCGGCCGGATCCAGCGAACTTCCCAGGAAGTCACCGCCGTACACGAGCGGCCAGCCGGCGTCGGACCCAAGACCGGTCGGGAAGGAGAAGTCCACCAGACGGCCGTCGGCGGTGGTGCTGTTGAACACCGTGTTCACGTCGACGCTGATACCATCTGCGACCGGCAGGAGCCCGCCGCCGAGATCGACATCATCCGGCATAAGGGCGTCGAACACGACCGTACTCGTGGTCAGGTTGGTCAGGGTCACTCCCAGCCGGTTCGCGACCAGTTCACCGTCGTACTTGGCCGAGTCGACGGTCGTGATCCTGTAGTTGGCATCCACCAGCGCCATCGGGTCCAGGATCGACACTGCGGCCGAACCGGTACCCGCCGGCCCGCTGACCACCGTCAAAGGATCGGTGCTCGAGACCGTGCCGAAGGTCATACCGCTGGGCGGTGTTCCCGTGATCACCGAGATCACGTTCACCGCGTTGGGATCGTTCCCGATCGCCCCCTCGAACGACCGCAACGGCGGAGCGTAGTCGTAGGCCGTGATGGCGTACCAGTACTCGTACCCATCGAAGACATCGATGTCGGTGAACGAATGCACCAACCCGGTGTCGTCTCCCAGGTACTTACCGCCGCCGTTCAGGTCCGGTCCCTTGACGTCGTTTTCGAGGTCATACTGGGCCAACGGCGTCCAGCCGATCCGGCTGCCCTTGGTGTCGGTGATGGGTTCACCCCAGCTCCCCCCCCGGTTGGTGGACTTGTAGATCCGGTAGCCTTCGAACTCGATGTTCCCCGTGATGGCGTCCAGGTTCATCTCGCTCGGGCCACCGTCCCAGTTCAGTGTCACACTACCCGAAGGGGTGTAGTAGATCTGGTAGGCGTGGATGTTCGAGTCGAACACCATCCCGTGCGTCCCGGCCAGGGTGCCCGCCGCCTTCAGGGCCGGCGACGGCGGTGGACCCGAGGTCTGGAACTTGGCCCGGTAGGTGGTCAGGGCGAAGTCGGCCGTGTCGTACATGTCCGGCTTGGTATTCCCCGCCACGTAGGCCATCACGAAGTCGATGCTCTCACCCGGTCCGAAATCGAAGGGCCCGGAGGCGAAATAACCCACCGGGTCGCCGGGCGGATAGAGGGCCAGGAAGTCGTCCCGGTCCTGGATCAGGGTCGGCGGGTCGGTCTTCCAGACCCCTAATGCCTCGGTTGGGGTCATGTAGCTGGTCTCAGCGCTCAAGCCTCCATAGAGGTTCTCATCCATGGACTGGAGCCAGTCGCCGTAGTCCAGCAAGGCCACCCGGGTCATCGTCGTGCTGGGCGAGTCCACCGTGTCGCCTGCGGCATCGGTCTTGAACGACCCGGTCGGCGATTCCAGGAACATGTACCCGAACCAGGGCAGCTGGTTCCCCGAATTGTCGTCGTGGGTCCCGGCGGTCGCATTGTAATGCGCGCCCTCGGTGTAGTGCATCTGGTAGTCCCGGTCCCAGTCGGGGGTACCGACCGAGATGTTGTACACCGGGCCGGCCAGGTCGGCGAAGAACCCGACATAGCACTCCGTCAGGGAGTAGCTGCCGTTGTTCGTCAACTCCCACTGGAAGAAGACGGCATTGCCTCCACCGTAACCCATGATGCGCTTCTTCACGTCGATCCCCAGGGTCCGCGAATTCACGTTCCGGGCAGCGCCGTCGTCGTTGAACTCCGCGTACGCTTCCAGGTCGGCGCGACGGGTCCACTTCGGCCACATCTCGGTGCCCAGCCAGACCGCGCTGGTCGCCTCAGGGGCGGGCCAGCCCGCCTCCGGCCAGGTCATCGGTTGGTCGGTGTGCGCGAAGAGCGGATAGCCCCCCCAGGTCGCCGGCGGAGTGGCGTACTGCTCACCGCGCGACCCGTCCTTGGCCTCCCAGTCCATCTGGTTGGACGAGGTGTAGCGACCGTCCGACTGGTGGACCTGCGGCGTGGCGATACCGGCCCCCGGGCCGATGGCCAGGACCATCGAGGCCGAGTAGTGGCTGGCGTAGTTGCCCAGGCTCCCACGGAAGTAGGTGGGCGTGAAGCCCCACACGTATGACCCCATGTCTCCCCAGTTGTGGGTCCGGACGTCCAACCCGCTGATCCAGATCCGGGCCACGGCACGATCTGTGGCGTCCGCGGTCCGGTCCAATCCGGGCTGGACGGTTCCGGCCCCGGACTCATACCAGGCCTCCGGCGCCGGCTTGTTCTTCGGCGGTTGGCCTGTCTGAGCCCAGAGCGTCCCTGCAGTGGTGACAGATAGGAAGAGCGCTGCACCAAGCCACAGAGACGTTCGGATCACAGCATTTCGAACGTTCATCTCTTGAGCTCCTTCATGCGAACGGGAATGCATCGGTCCGGCAGCCGGGCGCCGTCACGGCGCCCGGCCCCTTTCCAATCCCATGCGTTCCCGAGAATGAGCATCTGCAGTCGGTTTCCTATCTGATCAGAAGAAGAACCGGATGCCGATGTTAATCGTACGCGGCGTGCCGTAGTAGTCGAACCGGTCGTAGTTGTCGCTGTAGCTCGTGGCGTCCGGGCCCGGGTCGTCCGGCTTTCCGGTCCGGGCGAACACCACCGACACGTTCTTACGGTTCATCAGGTTACGGATGTCCGCGAACAGGCTGTAACGCAGGCCGAATGACCGGAAATCCTTGTACAGCCTCAGGTCGGTCTGGAACGTCCAGGGCCGGCGGCCCGAGTTGGGCTCCAGCGCCTTGGTCCGCGTGCGCGGCGTGTAGGGTCGACCCGCGTTGGCCCGGTAGATCAGACTGGCATTCAGGCTCTGGAACGGACGCATTCCGGCCATCTCGGGTCCGAAGCCGTCGGGCAGCGTGATCGACATGTTCGCACTCACCCGGTGCGGCTGGTCCCAGCCCAGCACCCGCGGGCGCTTGGGCGCGTTTTCCAGCGTGTCGTCGTCCCGGTAGCCCTGCCACGGGTCGTCACGGTTCGACTGCGTCGTCATGAAGGAGTAGTTGACCCGGGCGCTGACGAAGTCGGCGTACCGCCGGATCAGCGACAGGTCCACCCCCTTCGAGGAGGCGTAGTCGTAGTTCACGAAGACCGAGTAGTCGTACGGGTTCGGTATGCCCCCGTAGAACGCCGGGATCAGCTCCGAGCCCACCATGTTGCTGGTGTCCTTCGCCCAGATGGTGGTCTCCAAAGCGTAGATCTCGGTGAACTGGTGCTTGTAACCGATCTCGTACGAGACGGTCTTCTCGTTGGTCATGTTCGGGTTACCCAGCAGCGGCACCGCGTCTTCCAGAGTCCCCTGGATGTACAGGTTCCGGTAGATCGGGTTCTGGTAGAAGTGGCCGTAGTTGAAGTAGACGACCGCATCATCCGTCACCGGGTGGGAGATGCCCAACCGCGGTGAGATCTGGCTGCGCAGCTCACCCGACGCGACCGGCGCGACCTCGGGGTCGAACGGGTTGATGATCAGATCGCCCGTGTCCGGGTCGATCGGGTCGCGCGGGTCGGTCCAGTAGGGGACCTGCCCGGCGTTGGACGAGTCGTACCGGAAGCCCAGGTTCAGGATCAGGAAGTCGTACTCGATCTTGTCCTGGACGTACATCGAGAGTTCCCACGGCCGCTGTACATAGTCCACAAAGTAGGGCGGGTCGTACCACAGGATCTGAACGTCGTACTGGTTCAGCATCAGCTTGTTGTACAGAAATCCCGCCTTCACCTGGTGGTGCGTGGTCACCTGGCTGGTGATGTCGCTCTTGAGCGTCCGTGTGATGTCGTAGTGGTTGCTCCAGTAGCGGTCGCTCCCCTGCGTGCTGACCCCGCTCACATAGTACCACGGGATATACCCGTACTTCCGGTTGAACTCGAAGTCGTTGTTCCAGTAGCCGTGGGGGATGTACCGCAGCTGGTGCTGGGTCATCGCGTCGTCTTCCGACCAGTAACCATCGTACAGGTTGCCCCGGTTGGGGATGTACCCGTCTTCGTTCGTCCACCGGAAGACCCGCATCGTACGGTTGTAGTCGTAGTAGGAAGTCCGCACGGTGTAGAACGTCGACTGGTTCAACTGGTGGGTCCACACCCCGGCGACCCGGTAGTTGTTCTCGAAGAGGACGTTCTTCTCGTTCGGCGCCCAGAGGCCGCCGGAGCCCGAGATGTTCTCGGTTTCCAGGTCGGTTCCCCCCTCTTCGAGCGTCCCCCAGATCAGGTGGTCCTGCAGATCCTGCGGGAAGCCCAGGACCATGCCCCACTTCCAGTCGTTGGTGTACGGCATGGCCCAGCGCCCGTTGAGCTGCCCGGACACGTTCAGCTTCATGCTCGGGTTCAGCTTGTAGGTGGTGCTGAGCATCCCGTCCCACAGGTCGTCGTACCCCGAACCCAGCCAGCCCGAGTAGATGTCTAATGGAAGGACCCGGCGTCCATCGGGACCGTACTGCAGGTAGGGGTTGGTATCCCCGTAGGTGAAGTCCGGGGTGGGCGTCGAAGGTGTGGTATCGAAGACGATGTCGTCCTTCTTCAACACGCCGTCGCGCTTGCTCTCGGCCGATGCGGAGACGAAGAAGGTCAGGCGCGGGACCATCGGCACCGGCCCGCCCAGGTACCCCGTCGCCCGGGTCATGTCGCGCAGATCGTCCTGCTCCGCTCCGGTGAACTCACTCGAGAGGAACTCGAAGTTGGCGTTGTAGGTGGAACCCCCTT
>CAYUVJ010000229.1:0-4677 GCA_964447955.1 uncultured Gemmatimonadota bacterium | reverse complement strand
GTTGGCCGCAAGCGAGCCACCGCCGCCCAGGGCACCCGTTCCCGTGATCGTCCGGCTGGTCGGCGGTGCCCCCGCCTGCGATGCCGTCACGCCGTGCGGGTTGGAGCTGCTCCCGATGTGCGCGTTCCAGGTCGCCGCCGACGCGATCTTCGCGTCAGCGATCGCGGTGCCACTCCACTCCCCGGCCGTGATCGTGCCCACCCCGGTGATCCCAGTGTATGAACCGGAAAGGCGGGCCACCGGCAGGGTGCCTGTGGTCATGTCCGTGGCCGATAGTGTGGCCCAGGCCGGAAGCGTTCCGGTCGACCGCAGATAACGCCCGACAGTCCCGACTCCCAGGCCGTCCCACTTGTCTTCGGCCGTGTAGTAGAGCATCGTGCCCGTGGGCGGACTGGTAACCTGTACGTCGGAGTGCGACCCGAGCGTATGGGCCGAAGGTGCGAACGTCGACGGCTTGCTGGTGACATCCGACCAGCCGACACCAGACCAGCCGACGGTCGATGGCGCGGTCGCCCGGAGGAACTTAGTCGCGCCCGGATGGGAGAGGACGCTGACCGGACTGGATCCACTTCCGACCATGAGGGCACCGGTAGCCAGCGCAGACAGACCCGTGCCGCCCTGGGTGACGCCGTGCGAATGCGAGGAGGCCGCAGCCCCCACGTCGCCGTAGCTCAGTCCGTGCGCGGCGAACCCGAAGGTGTCTGCTGTCAGCGCCTTCAGGAAGTGTCCGCCGGTCAGGCCGCTGACCGTGTGATACGCGCTGACCAGGCCGTGCGCGACGGGCGTGAACGTCGACGGCTTCCCGGTGACTTCCCCCCAGGCGACCTGCCCCCAGGACGGCAGGGTGCCGGTCGACTTCAGGACATGGTTCACCGTCCCGATCGTCAGCCCATCCCACTTCGATTCGGCGGTGGCGTACAGCAGGTGGCCGGTCGTCGGCGACGTCTCGACGTCGCTATGGGACGCGAGCGTGTGAGACGACGGCGGGAAAGTGCCAGGCTTCGATGTAACATCGTCCCAGTCCACATCAGCCCAGGTTATCGACGAGGGCGTGGATGCCTTCAAAAACTTTGTAGCTGCCGGATGAACCAACGTGTTCATCGGGGTGCTACCGGAACCCACCACCACCGACCCGAGCGCCAGGGCTGCCAGACCCGTCCCGCCACGGGCCACCGGCAACGTCCCGGAACCGATCTGCGATGCGGGCAACGAAGGGATGCGGGCCGTGTCGAAGGTCCCGCTGGTCACCTTCGATGCCGCCAGGCTCGGGATATCCGCAGCGGTCAGCATCTGGAAGGCGGCCGTGGTGGGTGCCGTCGCCCGCAGGACCTGGCCGGCAGTAAGGCCGGACGTGGTGTGCGCCGCACCCAGTCCCGCCGTGGTGGCCAGGACGTGGGCGTCGGGCGGACCGCCTGGGGGGTTGACCCACTGAGCCCCGCCGTCGCCGGCGACCCACTGCAGCACCTTGCCGGCGCTGCCCGGCGACGACACCGTGACCATGTACCCGTCTAGGTCGTCGACCTCGATCTTCTTCTCGCCCGCCGGCACCGGGAACTGGAACTCCAGGTATGTCGGGTCCACCGCGTCGTACTTGTGGACCACCAGCCGACCGCCGCTACCGACGTAGACGGTCTGCCACTGCTGGTTCTCGCCCTCTCCCCCCAGCTCGGTTGTCTCACCCACCGGCACGAAGGCCGACCCCGCAAAGGACTGCGTTAGGTTTCCGAGGGCGTCCAACCCCAGCTTGCCGCGTGCCGCGCCCTCGATGTCGATGTCGGCCTCGATCGGCCCGGCGTCGGTGTCGTTGGCCGCCACCCAGGCCGATACCTGGCCGTCCTTGTTCCGCACCCGTACCCCGATCCACCACTTGGCCGGGATGTTGGACTTCCGGGTCTCGACCACTTCCAGGCGGTACTGGTTCGACCCCAGGTCCTCGCCCTCCATGGGATAAATCCGAGCCGCTTCCGGATCCCCTCCACCGTTCGGGTCCGGCCATACCCGCACCTCGAACGTGTCGAAAAGGCTGTCCTTCTCGTAGGTTGCGACCGTGGAAACGACCGCGTAGCTGTGGAACTCGACCGAGGACATTAGGCAATCATCTCCACGTTGGAGACAACGACGGTCGTGTCGGAGAGCTCTGGATCCTCCGGGGCAGCGTGCGGGCTACCCGTTGGGTCAACATAGGTCACCGTCCCCTTCGCCATATCCGAGCCGGATCCGGCTGCCGGATACGCCTTCGCTGTCACGTAGGCCGTCTCCTTGTCGGCCAGGTCAATAATTCCGGCCACGTCCACGCTCTGGCCGGATTGCAGATCCATCGCGTCTACCTGGGCCTCGGTCGGGTATCCGCTGGTGAGGGCCTTCACCCGGAATCCTGCCGTATCGGGATCCCCCTCCAGGTGGGCGTCCACCACCCCCGCGTTGTCCAGGCTCAGGGTGAGCACCGGTTTGGCCGGCTTGGCAGCCAGGGGGAAGGACACCGCCCGCTCCCGCGTTACCTGCTCCCCCAGGTCGTTGTAGTGGGTCAGGCGGTACCTGATCGCGCTCGGGTGCTTCAGCGCCAGGTCCACGGTCCGGGTATAGACGCCGCCGGCCAGGGTCAGCTCGGTCCAGTTAGCGTCCTCCGTCCCGTTCCCGCTCCGGCTCTTGGCCTCCACCATCAGCAGCCGGTGCTGGGGATCCGTGGGCTCCAGTGTCAGAGTGCCGGTGGCCCCGTCGTCGGTGGGGCGCTCATGGACGCTCGGCAGCACTGGAGCCGGCCGCCAGGCTCGGGCGAACAGCTGGGGGGTCAGGGCCACCCAGGGGGTCCAGGAGCTGGCCGTCTCCCCGTCCCGAACGTGCCGGATCCGGTACCAGGAGGTGGCCCCCGTCGCCGGGCGCTCGTCCACGAAGGTTTCCTGGGTGCCCGGGATCCGGGCGACCGTCTCTGCGCTGCCCTCGTCCGGGGATCCCCCGGAGTCCGGCGCCCGCTGGATCTCGAAGTCGTAGGCGGGGTCCGCCGGCCAGATGGCCAGGGCGCAGCCGGACTGCAGCTCGACGGCAGGCAGTTTCTCGATGGCGGAGGGCTGGGCCATGGTCAGACCTCCACCGGCTGCCGGCCGACCTCAGCGGCCACCAGCCCGGCCGGCCGGGGGGCGGTGGGGGCGGTGGTGCCCGTCGAGAAGGTGTGCGTCACCACGGCGCTGGTGCCGCCGAAGGGATCCCGGTGCCTCACCGCGGCGGCGTGCTGGGTGCTCGGGCCATCCAGGCCCCTCAGCTGGTACTGCGTCGCGCCGGCCACTAGGGCGGCCACCCGATCGTCGGTAGACCAGCTCCCGGGCACTCCACCGAGTACCAGCAGGATCTCCACGGGGTAGTCGCTGTCGCCGCTGGTCCAAGCCAGGAGGGCTGTGGAGGCCGTCACGGAGCTGGAGGAGAGCCCGGAGGGGGCGGTGATGGATGCGGTGTTCACATACCCGGTGGGGCTGGAGTAGGCCCAGGCGCTCGGCAACTTCCGGCCCGTTCCCGGGCCCGGCTCGGTCCGTACTCGGATCCACACCCGCTTGCCGCTGGGCAGGCCCGTCAGGGTGAGAGTGCCGGTCGAGGTCGCCAGGGCACCCCAGGTCCACAGCTCGGAGTCGTCCGCCGGCCGGGTGCCCACGGACTGCTCGGTGATGGCGTAGTCCACCCGGGCGGGCTCGGAGCTGGCGTTGAGGGTCACCACCACGTCCACGGCATGCTTCGGGCTGTTCGCGTTCTGGCTCGGGCTGCCGGCCGTGGGAGCGGTGGACACGATGCTCTCGCCAGCGTCCAGGAACCGCAGGCGGATCCGGGGGCCGTCATCCCACCGTTCGATGCACCAGGCCAGGCGGGCGCCCCCCCGGAGGTTTGTAGCCGGATCCGGCAGGGCATCCACATCCAGGACCCGCAGGTCGCCGGGGTAGCAGTCCTTCACGTTCGTGACCCGGCGCCCCACCAGGGTCACGTAGGCCGCCCCGGATCCGAATGGCCCGCGCAGCTCCCGCAGCTCCCGCTCCAGGGTGGCCTTGATCCAATCCTTGCGGCTCTGGCCGGCCATCGTTTCCTCGGCTGCCGCCCGGTAGCCCGTGGCGTCCACCTCGAAGGGCTTCTCCCCCAGGTCGATGCGGCCGAAGTCCTGGAGGCGCAGCAGGCCCGTCTCACTGGAGATCCGGCAGGGGCGGATATCCGGCAGGCCAGGGCCGTACTCCGTCAATGCCTCGGCCGGCTCCTGGCGGTCGATGTAGTAGGTGCCCTCCATGACCGTGATGGCTGAGCTGCGCCCCTGCTCCCACCCAGGGGCTTCCTCCAGGTACAGCTCCGCGTCCGTGATCGTGGGGATCCCGGACAGGCTGGACGGCAGGCGCAGCTCGAGCGGGACTACCTGGCCGGAGGCGTTCAGGCGGTAACCCAGATTGAACTGCTGGAGGACGTTCTTCTCGATCCAGTCGTTGAACTGGTCGGATTCCGTGATGATGTACCGGGCCAGGGGGTAGCTCTTGGCGATCAGGGCGGTGAAGGCGGAGCTGTCGTAGCCGTGGGTGTAGTAGGGGGTGCCGTCCTCTTTCAGCCGGCTGAACTTGCCGTCCAACATGTCCTTCCAGAGCTGGCCCGGGTGCACGTCATCAATGAGGATCGGCCTTCCTTTTGTGGGCTTGCCGGCGTGGTAGATGTAGAGGT
>CAYUVJ010000228.1:0-4686 GCA_964447955.1 uncultured Gemmatimonadota bacterium | reverse complement strand
CTGGCCGTGGCTGATCATGAACACCCGGTCGGCCAGGGCTTCCACCTGGGCCATCTGGTGGGTGGAGAGCAGGACGGTCTTCCCCTGGCTGCGCAGGCCCAGGATGGTCTCCTTGACCATGCGCGTGTTGACCGGGTCCAGTCCGGCGAAGGGTTCGTCCAGGATGACCAGGTCTGGGTCGTGGAGCAGGGTCAGAGCAAGCTGGGCCTTCTGCTGCATCCCCTTGCTCAGTTCCTCGACTTTCTTCTTCTCCCACTCCTCCAGTCCCATCCGCTCCAGCCAGTCGGTCGCGCGCCGGGCGGCCTCCTCCTTGGCGATGCCGTGCAGTCGGCCGAAGTAGGCGATGACCTCGCCCACCTTCTGCTTGCGGTAGAGTCCGCGCTCTTCGGGCATATAACCGATGCGGTGTTTGAGTTCGTGGGTGATCGGGCGCTCGTCGAAGGAGATCGAGCCGCTGTCGGGCCGGGTGATGTCCATGATCATCCGGATCAGGGTCGTCTTGCCCGCCCCGTTGGGCCCGAGCAGGGCGAAGATCTCGCCCCCCCGGGACTCCATCGAGACCCCATCGACCGCCTTGAGGCTCCCAAAGGTCTTGCTTACGTTATCGACCTGGAGTCGGATCATGCCCTTCCCGCTTTCGTCTCTGGACCGTATAACGGAACTACGGAATCGGGGGGTGTTCTTTCAGACGATTACTATCTTAGGTGCCTAGGACAAGTACAGGCCCTTCCACCCCAGCGAAGGATCGAGGCGGACGTGAGCCAGCACAAGATGAACCCCGGTGACTACATCTCCCTCGAGGACAAGTTCGGTGCCCACAACTACCACCCGCTCGACGTGATCGTCGAGAAGGCCGAGGGGATCTGGGTTTGGGACGTGGAGGGGAAGAAGTACCTCGACTTCCTGGCCGCCTATTCGGCCGTCAACCAGGGGCACTGCCACCCGGCCATCCGGGCGGCGGCGGTCGCGCAGATGGAGAAGGTCACGCTGACCAGCCGGGCCTTCCGCAACGACCGGCTCCCGCTGCTCTACCAGCGCCTCCACGAGATGACCGGCATGGACGTGGCCCTGCCCATGAACTCGGGGGCTGAGGCGGTCGCCTTCAAGGCCGCCCGCAAGTGGGGGGAGAAAGTCAAGGGCATCTGCTCGGGCTGCCAGGAGATCATCGTCTGCAAGGACAACTTCCACGGCCGCACCATCACCCTCGTCTCGGCCTCCACCGAGGCTCAGTACCGGGACGGATTCGGTCCCCACACCCCCGGGTTCGTGGTCATCGACTACGGTGACCTGGAGGCGCTGGAAGCCAGCATCACCGACGCTACCTGTGCCTTCGTGGTCGAACCCATCCAGGGGGAGGCCGGGATCATGATCCCGCCCAAGGGGTTCCTGGAGAAGGCGGCCGAGATCTGCCGCAAGCGCAACGTCCTCTTCATCCTGGACGAGATCCAGTCGGGGCTGGGGCGCACCGGCAAGCTCTTCGCCTATCAGCACGAGAACGTGGTCCCTGATGGCCTCATCGTCGGCAAGGCCCTCTCCGGGGGCTACTACCCGGTCTCCGCCTTCCTGGCCCGCAAGGAAGTCATGGACGTCTTCACCCCCGGTGACCACGGCTCGACCTTCGGGGGGAACCCGCTGGCCAGTGCCATCGCCCTGGCCGCCCTCGATGTCATCGAGGACGAGGACCTGGTCACGAAGAGCGCCGAACTGGGCGACTACTTCATGGAGCGCCTGCGCAGCATCGAGAGCCCGCACGTCCGCGAGGTGCGGGGCCGCGGATTGTGGATCGGGCTGGAACTGGACGAGCCGGCCCGACCCTACTGCGAGGACCTCATGAAAGAGGGACTGCTCTGCAAGGAGACCCACGAGAACGTGATCCGCTTCGCCCCTCCGCTGGTCATCACGAAGGATGAACTCGACTGGGCCTTCGAGCGGATCAAGAAGGTGATCGAGGCACGGGCCTAGTCCGGCCGTCCCAGTCCTTCTATCCGGTCCATCTCCTCTACGCTGAGCCGAAGACGCATGGCGGCGGCGCTCTCCCGGGCCTGCCCGGCCCGGGAGGCCCCGGGGATGACCACCACCGTCTCCCCGTGCGCCTGGAGCAGCCAGCTCAACGTCACCTGGGCGGATGTAGCGCCGTGGACCGCAGCGATCCCGGTGAGAGTGACCATGAGGTCGGTCTGACCCAGCCGGCGTAGGGAGACGGGCGCCGCGTTCGAGGTCGTGTCCGGTCCGTCCATGGGGTTCACACCTCTCGGTAGCGGAGACAGTGGACCAGATGGTCGTTCACCATGCCGGTGACAGGAGCCTGTTCCCGCGGACAACGGGGCTCCGCATTGGTACAAAGAAGGAGGCAACAACTCCCACGCCTATCCGTGCATAAGAATGAGGCGCTGGGGAGGCCTCGCATATCCCGGGGGCGGTGGGCTGCGACCGCGCTCCGCAGAGAATACATCTGGTGGGGGATCAACGATATGCGTCCAGCCCGGTCGTGCTCGCATGTGTCCTCGTGGTCGACCTGCACGCTTCTGTCCTCAGCCGTCATCCTGCTCCTGCTCGCTGCGCCCTCTCCCCTGTCCGCGCAGTCGACGGGCAACGGCTCTACGGGGATCACCCCCCGCCGGGCACACACCGTGCGAGCGGCCGAGACCCCCATCCGGGTGGATGGTCTCCTGGACGAGCCGGCCTGGCACCAGGCCCAGGTGGTGGAGATCCCCTTCGAGTGGATGCCGGGCGAGAACACCCCCGCTCCGGTGCGGACCGAGGTCCGGGTGACCTACGACCGGGACTACTTCTATGTGAGTTTCCGGGCCTACGATCCCGACCCCTCCCGTATCCGCGCCCAACTGCGGGACCGGGACAGCGGGATCATGCTGGACGACAACATCGGTTTCATGATCGACACCTTCCACGACCGGCGGCGCGCCTTCGAGTTCATGGTCAACCCGCTCGGGGTGCAGATAGACGCTGTCTTCAACGAGCAGACCGGCCAGGAAGACTTCTCCTGGGACGCCATCTGGCAAGCCACCGGGCGCATCACCGAGGACGGCTTCATCATCGAGATCGCCATCCCCTTCTCTTCCCTGCGCTTTCCCGACACCGACGCTCCCCAGATCTGGGGCATCTACTTCTTCCGGAACTGGCCGCGGGAGGACTACCACCGGATGCGTTCGGTGGCTATCCCGCGCGATGTCTCCGGTCTGCTGCGCCACATCGGCGAGGTCGAGGGGCTCCAGGGGATCACCCCAGGGCACAACCTGGAGTTCGACCCCACTTTCTCCGCGGTCCGGACCGATTCCCGGACCGACGGACTCACCGACGGCCGTATGACGGCCGGCGACTTCCAGACCGACCCCGGACTGACCATGAAGTGGGGATTGACCCCCAACCTGGTGTTGAACGGCACGGTCAACCCCGACTTCAGCCAGGTCGAGGCGGACGTCGCCCAGCTCGACGTGAACACCCGGTTCTCGGTCTTCTACCCCGAACGCCGTCCCTTCTTCCTGGACGGGGCCGACTACTTCGCCATCCCCATGAACGCGGTGGTCACCCGCAGTGTGGCCGACCCGACCGCCGGGTTGAAACTGACCGGCAAGGAAGGGCGGCACGCCATCGGCGCCTTCCTGACCCGGGACCGGGCCAACACCCTGATCTTCCCGTCCAACCAGGGGAACGAGGTCGCGTTCCTGGACCAGGAGGTCTCGACCGCGGTCCTCCGGCACCGCTACGACCTGGGGGCCAACTCCACCCTCGGGGTGCTCTACACGGGTCGCTTCGCGGAGGGGTACCGCAACCAGGTGGGTGGACTGGACGCCTTCCTGCGGCTCTCCGACACCAAGACGATCGGGGTCCATGCCCTGCGCTCCCTGACCTCCTATCCCGATTCGGTGGCTAACGTCTGGGGACAGCCGACCGGCTCGTTCGGTTCCTACGGGATGTTCGCCTACTTCCTGCACGCCGACCGTGACTGGGTCGCCGAGGTCAACTGGATCGACAAGGGGCGGGATTTCCGGGCCGACGCCGGGTTCATCCCCCAGGTGGACGTCAAGGGGATGACCGCTACGGTACTGCGGCACTTCTGGGGGGCCCAGGGTCGCTGGTTCCACCACCTGATGGTCGGGTTCGGCACGTTCCAGCGCTTCGATCAGCGGGACCTGCGCACCGACGCTGATGTCAGCCTGTTCATGAACTACGAGGGGCCGCGGCAGTCCTTCGGCAACCTCCGGCTGGGCTATATGAAGACCCGCTACCTGGGTGAGGTCTACAACCAGCCGATCATGATCCTGGGTGGGTCCTTCCGTCCGAGTGCGGCGCTGCAACTCAGGATGGACGCAACGATCAGTCGGGACATCGACTACGTCCACGCCCGGCCGGCCGACCAATTGGTTCTGAGCCCTTCGGCCATGGTCAACCTGGGACGGCACTGGTCGCTTGACCTGACCCACTCCCGGCAGACGCTCGACGTGGACGATGGCCGGCTCTTCAGCCTCGACCTGACCCGCGTGCGCCTGATCTACAACTTCAGTGTGCGCTCCTATGTCCGGCTGGTCCTCCAGCACCGCCTGCTCGACCGGGAGACCGAACAGTACGCCTTCGAGGTCGATCCCCGAAGCCGGGGACTTTTCACCCAGTTCCTCTTCTCCTACAAACTCAATCAACTGAAGGAGGCGCAATTGGAGGAGCAGGCCC
>CAYUVJ010000227.1:0-4715 GCA_964447955.1 uncultured Gemmatimonadota bacterium | reverse complement strand
AAAGAGGAAAGGTGTCTTCGGACCGCCCGCCTGGTGGGCGCGCTCGGCGGCAGTACAGTGGGACTCATTACAATCTACGCCGGTACCTTCCTGGACGATATCGAGGGACCGTACTGGAAGACGCTCGCCATCGGTGTCCCGACCACCGTGGTCGGCGTCTGGGTCGGGATCCGGGGCACGGAGTGGGCGACTCGCAAGCTCCTGGCGAGGCGGGACAAGGTACCCGGAGCGGCCGGCCGGGGGCTCCTGTACGGTCTCCTGGACGGAGCCCTCATCGGATCGGCCAGCTTCGTCACCGCCCTCACCATCGGCCATCTCACCGGGGGTATCGAGTTCAACGAAGACCCGGGACTGCTGGAAGTGATGGGGATGGGCCTCCTAGGGGGTGTTCTGTTCGGGGGATTGGACGGGGCAACCGTAGGAGTCGTCTGCGGACCGTGCATCTCCCTCTATATGAATTTCTGACCGGACGTCATGACCCTGCAGCCCTGGGAGCATGAGGAACACCAGCCGGTCGCGGACATGGGCATCTTCCGGGTGCTGCGGACCCGCTCGGTCTCGCCGCGCACCGGCAGCCGCCGCGACATCTCCTTGGTCGAGGCCGGCCCCTGGGTGAACATGGTCGCCCTCACCCCGGAGGACGAAGTGCTGCTGGTGCGCCAGTTCCGGCACGGCATCCACGGGTTCACCCTGGAGATACCCGGGGGGCTGGTGGACGAGGGAGAATCGCCGGCCGAGGCGGCCGCGCGGGAACTGCGGGAGGAGACCGGGTACGAAGGGGAGGGGCCGGTCCCGATCGGGGTGGTGGCCCCCAACCCCGCCTTCATGGACAACCACTGCCACACTTTCCTCTTCAACGACTGCCGCCGGGTCGGGGAACCCCGGCTGGAACACGGCGAGGACCTCGAAGTGGTCCTGCGGCCGCTGGCCGATATCCCCGCCCTCATCGCCGACGGCGATATCGACCACTCCCTGGTCATCTGCGCCTTCTGGTGGCTGGCCCAGCGCATGCCGGAGCGTTTCCGGCCGGCGGTGCCGTGAGCCGGATGGGTCGTCCGAACTGGGAGGAGATCAAGGCGGTCACCTGGCACGGCCTCATGTTCGACCTGGAGGGGGGGAAGGCGCAGGTGATCTTCGATGTCTGAAATATCCTGCCGGCCGCCTCGATCCAGGCCGGGTTGCTGAGCCATAAGGAACCACGGGGTGATCCTCCCGGCCGGTTTGAGGTATGGTACGGGTTTCTGTTAGACTGCCGCCGTGTCGATCGGGCCACAGGACCATATGGAGGTCATGCATGTCAATCCGTTCCTCTTCGCTTCTCCTCGCGCTCTTCATCACCTCGGTGGGTTGTGCCGGCGGCTCATCGATCGCCGTGCCGGTCGGAGTTGCAGTCTCCCCTGCCGACGCCGAGGCCGCGTACGCCGCCTACCAGGAGGGCTTGGCCGCTCTGGAGGCGGCCCAACAGGCTAACCGCCGGATGGTCGCGAAGGAGTATGCCAGGGCTCGGAAGGCGTTAGAGCGCTCTTTGAAACTCGACCCCGGGAACCTCGACGCACACGTGAAGCTGGTCAGAACCCTGGATGGGGTGAACCGGGAGAAGGACCTGTTGGAGCGCCTGCGGGGAGTTCTGACCGTGGACTCCCTGCATGTCGAGGCCAACGAGCTGCTGGCCAACCGTACCTACGGGACCGTCATCTCCTACGTCACGGTCGGTACCATGGAGGCCGCGCGCCCGGGGAACAGCATGAACAGTCGACAGAGGGCAGTGCTGAAGGCGCAGGGGGTCAAGTTCGAAGAACTCGACGGCCTGGTGCTGGAGGCGCGTGCGATCTGCGATCGACTGCTTCGGATCGATCCGGAAGAAACCCGCTATATATGCGCGTTGGGAGCGGTGATGAACCTGCAGGGGGATTATCAGGGGGCGAGTGCGCTTTACTACCAGGTCCAGCGCAACGATCCGGATTTCCTCAAGCAGAACGACTTCCACAACACCGTTTTCGCCGTCTCGCGGGAGAAGCGCATTTTCGTATCCGCGAACACCCGTTCCTTCCTCCAGGAACTTGGTGGGTGGTCCTTCCGGCTTATCCGCTGAACAAGACAGCTAGTCTACCTGGTGCCCGAAACGGCGCCAGCGCAGGCGTGACCAGAGGGGCAGGGTGGGGTCGCCGTCCCAGGAGTAGAGGACGAACATCACCCGCCCCTGGACCAGGTCCCGGTCGAGGAACCCCCAGCCGCGGCTGTCCAGGGAGACGTCCCGGTTGTCCCCCATCACGAAGAGCTGCCCCGGCGGTACCTTGACCGGGGAGAGGTTGTCGCGGGAGGAGAGGGCGCCGGGCAGGATCCGTTCGTCCACGTACTTGCCCTCACCCGGCAGGGATTGCGGCCGTCCGTCCACGTAGAGCTGCTTGTCGCGGATCTCGACGGTCTGGCCGGCCACGGCCACCACCCGTTTGACCAGCCGCACGCCTTCTTCGATCGGGGAGTCGAGCACGACGATGTCACCGGGGCGGGGTTCGCGCACCGGGGGGAGCCTTATATCGGTGAAGGGAATGCGGATCCCGTACAGGAACTTGTTCCCCAGGACGGTATCGCCCGGAAAGAGAGTGTTCTCCATCGAGGACTGCTCGATGTGATAGGCCTCGGCCACCGAGACCCGGATGACCAGGGAGAGGGCCACGGCGAAGAGGAGAAGCCGTATGGTCTCCTCCAGATGCCGCCGCAGTGGGGTCGGGGGTGAGGACCGGCGGCCGGTCGTTCCCGCTGCTTCCGACGCCTCCGTTTTCGCCGCCATCTCTCGGGTGGTTTCCTGTCCCATCGTTCCTTCCCGGTCTGTTCGCGTATGTGTCCATCCGGTTGCCCGTATCTACGATCCCGCCGGAGGGATGTTCCCTGTGCACCGGACCGGACGACCGGTCGGAATCAGCAGATCCGGGGGAGGAGTTCCCCCGCCGGTACGTCCACGATCCGGGTCCCGCCGATGGAGGTCTCCAGCAGGACGCGGCCGGCCGGGCCGGCCTCGACCCGGCCCACCACCACCGCCCCTGGGCCGAGCGGATGGGCCCGCAGGGCGGTCAGGGCGACCTTGGCCTGCCCGTCCGGTACGAAGGCCACCAGCCGTCCTTCGTTGGCGACCTGCAGCGGATCGAAGCCGAGCAGTTCGCAGGCCGCCTCGACCTCGGGCCGTACCGGTATCGATCCTTCCTGCAGCACCACCGCCACCCGGCTGCGGGTGGCCAGTTCGTTGAGGGTGGCGGCCAGTCCGCCACGGGTGGGATCGCGCATGGCATGGACCCTCACCCCGGCGTCATAGAGCGCCTCGACCAGACCGTTGACCGGAGCCACATCGGAACGGATGGTGGTCTCGAAGGCCAGTTCCCCCCGGGCGGCCAGCACTGCGATGCCGTGATCGCCCAGCGGACCGGAGACCAGCACGATGTCCCCGGGCCGGACCCCGGAACCGGACGGGTCGCGACCGGTCGGTATCCGCCCGACCCCCGAGGTGCTGATGTAGAGCCCGTCCACCTGACCGCGCTCGGCCACTTTGGTGTCCCCGGCCACCACGATCACCCCAGCTTCGGCGGCGGCCGTGCGCATGGCCTCGGCCACCCGCAGCAGCAGGGCGGTCTCCAGTCCTTCCTCGATGATGAACGAGGCGGTGAGCCACAGGGGGACTGCCCCCATCACGGCCAGGTCGTTGACCGTGCCGCAGACCGCCAGTCGTCCGATGTCCCCGCCGGGGAAGAAGAGGGGGCGCACGATGTGGGCATCGGTGGTGACCGCCAGCCGCTCACCGGCGGTGAGCGAACCGGTCAGCTCGAGTACCGCGGCATCTTCGCCGCGCTGCAGGACCTCGTTGTCCAACGCCGGGAGGAAGACCTCCCGGATCAGCTCAGCGGTGAGCCGCCCCCCGCCGCCGTGCCCGAGCATGATGCGCTCATGGTGTGGCAGGGGAGTCGGGCAGACCGCACCCTCGACCGCCGGTCGCTCCTCCCCGTCCGGCGTCGGTCCGGGCCGGCGTTCGCTCATCCGGTCCCCCGTCCGTAGCGGTAGTAGGCGGCACAGGCCCCCTCGGTCGAAACCATGGTAGCTCCCAGCGGGTTGTCCGGGGTGCACTCGGCACCGAAGGCGGGGCAGTCGGTCGGCTTCTTCCGTCCCTGCAGGATCTCCCCGGCGATGCAGACAGCCGATTCCTCGGTCTCCACGTCCCCCACCTCGAACCGCCGCTCGGCGTCGTAGGCTGCGAACTCCGGACGGAGCTGGTAGCCGCTGGCCGGGATAGTGCCGATCCCGCGCCACTTACGGTCGCAGACTTCGAAGACCTCGGCGATGAGCGCCTGGGCGGGCCGGTTACCCTTCCGGGTCACCGCCCGGGTATAGGCGTTCTCCACCTCGGCCCGACCTTCCTCCAACTGCCGGACGCACATGCGGATCCCCTGCACCAGATCGAGCGGTTCGAACCCGGTCACCACGATGGGCACGCCGAACTCGGCGGCGATCGGTTCGTACTCCCACCAGCCCATCACAGCGCAGACATGGCCGGCCGCCAGGAACCCCTGCACCAGATTATGGGGTGAGCCCAGGATGGCCCGCATGGCCGCCGGCACGGTGGCATGCGAGACCAGCACCGAGAAGTTCTCGATGCCCAGGTCGCGGGCCTGCCGAACGGCCAGGGCGTTGGCCGGAGCCGTGGTCTCGAAGCCGATGGCGAAGAAGAC
>CAYUVJ010000226.1:0-4719 GCA_964447955.1 uncultured Gemmatimonadota bacterium | reverse complement strand
CATCATGTTCGGGTTCGCCTGCCGCGAGACCCCGACCTTGATGCCGCTGCCTATCACCCTGGCCCATCGACTGGCCGAACGTCTGGCCACGGTGCGCAAGCAGGGGGTCCTCGACTGGGTGCGCCCCGACGGCAAGACCCAGGTCACGGTGGAGTACGAGGACCGGAAACCGGTCCGGGTGCACACCCTGCTCATCTCCACCCAGCATCATCCCGACGCCACCCTGGAGCGGATCAAGGCCGATCTGTGGGACCAGGTGGTCGAGAAGGTGGTCCCGGCTGAACTGCTGGACGAAGAGACCATCTTCCACGTCAACCCGACCGGGCGGTTCGTCATCGGGGGACCGCACGGTGACACCGGTCTGACCGGCCGTAAGATCATCGTGGACACCTACGGGGGCTACGGCAGTCACGGCGGCGGGGCCTTCTCGGGCAAGGACCCGACCAAGGTGGACCGGAGTGCCTCCTACATGGCCCGGGCCATCGCCAAGCACCTGGTAGCGGCCGACCTGGCCGACCGGGCCGAGGTCCAGTTGGGCTATGCCATCGGGTTGAGCGAACCGGTCAGCGTCCTGGTCCAAACCGACGGGTCGGGCCGACTCCCCGATGAGGTGCTCGGCGAGGTCGTGCGCGAGGTCTTCCCTCTATCGCCGGGGGGGATCATCGAGGAACTCGACCTGCGCCGGCCCATCTTCCGTCAGACCGCCGCCTACGGCCACTTCGGGCGGGAACTGCCGGAATTCACCTGGGAGCAGCTCTTCCGCATAGACGACCTGAGAGCCGCGGCCGCCCGCCGCTGAACCCCCAACCCGACCGCAGGAGACCGCATGAGCACCAAGCTGAACGCCGATCTCGCCGACCCCGCCCTGGCCTCCGAGGGGCGCCGCCGCATCGACTGGGCCGCCCGCCAGATGCCGGTGCTGGCACGGGTGCGGGAGCGCTTCGCCGCCGAACAGCCCTTTGCCGGTCAGCGCATCAGCGCCTGTCTGCACGTGACCGCCGAGACGGCCGTCCTGATGCGCACCCTGCAGGCCGGGGGGGCCGACCTGATGCTGGTGGCCTCCAACCCCCTCTCGACTCAGGACGACGTGGCGTCCAGCCTGGTGGAGCACGACGGGATCGCGGTCCAGGCCATCCGGGGTGAGGACAACGAGACCTACTACCGGCATATCCGGGCAGCCCTCGACCGCGGGCCGGTCATCACCCTGGACGACGGCGCCGACCTGGTCAGCACGCTGCACAAGGAGTACGCCGACTCCCTGGAGCAGGTGCGCTGCTCGATGGAGGAGACCACCACCGGGGTCATCCGCCTGCGGGCCATGGCCGCCGACGGGGCTCTGCGCATCCCAGTCGTGGCGGTCAACGACGCGCTGACCAAGCATCTCTTCGACAACCGGTACGGCACCGGCCAGTCGACCGTGGACGGCATCATCCGGGCCACCGACATCCTGCTGGCCGGCTCCACCTGTGTGGTGGCCGGCTACGGCTGGTGCGGCCGGGGGGTGGCCACCCGACTGCGCGGTCAGGGCGCCCGGGTGATCATCACCGAGATCGACCCGGTGAAGGCGCTGGAAGCGGCCATGGACGGCTTCCAGGTGATGCCGATGCTCGAGGCGGCGCGGGTGGGGGACCTGTTCGTGACCCTGACCGGGGACACCTCGGTCCTGCGCCGGGAGCACTTCGAGGTCATGAAGGATGGTGCGCTGGTGGCCAACTCGGGTCACTTCGACGTGGAGATCGACCTGAAGGACCTCAAGGCGCTGGCCGAACGGGTCGAACCGGGGGTGCGCAACCACGTGGATGCCTATCATCTCCCCGACGGCCGCTGTATCCACGTCCTGGGACAGGGGCGCCTGATCAACCTGGCCGCGGCCGAGGGACACCCGGCCAGCGTCATGGACATGTCCTTCGCCGTCCAGGCCCTGTGCTGCGAGTGGTCGCTGGCGCAGACCGACTTGAAGGTGGCCGTCCACGGCGTGTCGACCGAGATCGACACCTGGGTCTCCCGCCTGAAACTGGAGACCATGGGCATCGGCATCGACACCCTGACCGAGGAGCAGGAGGTCTACCTGCGCTCCTGGCAGCACGGCACCTGAGCCTGTTCCGCTCCCGTCCGGAGAATCGACCGGTGTTCCGGCGCGCCGGTGGGTCCGAGCCGGTCGGTACCAGAATCCAAAACGAACCGGAGACGTCGTCCGCATGACCATCCGTGAACCTCTCGGCCGGAGAGGTACATACCTGACCCTCGCCGCCCTGGGCGTGTTGACGCTCCTGGGGGGCTGCTCCCTGAAGAACCCGACCGCGCCGAGCTGGGAGGTGGTACTCAACCTCCCCCTCTTCGATGACACCTATGAGGTGGTCGAGCTACTCGACGACGAGGACTTCACCCTGGTGGGGAGTGACAGTCTCTACACGGTCACCTTCAGCGAGCAGCTCGACCGGGTCGAAGTGGGCAGTGAGCTGACCCTGGACGGGCTCGACCAGACGGTCGCGACCGAACTGGGGACCTTCACCGTACCGGCCGACGCCGGGGCTTCGACCGCCGACGTCGACCTTACGGAACTGGACCCCGACCTGGCCGACCTCACCGGTACCCAGACCGTGCCGGCCTTCACCTTCGGAGACGTGCCCAAGGACCTGCCGGCGTTCGACCGGTTCAGTATGGTGACCATCGCCTCCGGGTCGATCGACCTGACGGTGGAGAACAACACCGATGTGACCTTCGATTCGCTGGAGGTGGAACTGCTGGATGCCGGGGCCGGGGACGCCCTGCTACAGCGGATCACCATGGTGGAGGCGGCCGCTCCGCTCGACTCGGGGGCCACCCTCTCCCGGTCGGTGGACCTGAGCGGTCTGACCCTGACCAACACCCTGCGGATGCGGCTGCACGGAGGCAGCCCGGGGGGCACGGTCGACCTGGTCCAGGCCCAGCAGCTCAATATCGTGGCGACCCAGAGTGACCTGGAGGTCTCCTCGGCCACCGCCCAGGTCGGTGAGCTCCAGTTCGACACGGTCGAGACGGTCACCCTGACCGATGCGGCCGACGTCTCCTCGGCCACCCTGTCCTCCGGCACCCTGACCCTGACCTTCGACAACCCGCTCGACCTGCCCCTGGAGCTGACGGTCACCCTGCCCCAGATCACCGCTGGCGGAGGAGCACCGGTCAGCTTCGACCTGGTCCCCGGTCATCCGGGTCCCCAGACCGCGATCCACTCGATCGACCTGAGCGGACATGCCATCGCCCCGCTGGCCCGCGGGAGCGACCGGGTGCTGGAGGCGGAGATCAACGTTTATTCGCCGGGCAGCAACGGCAGTCAGGTCACCCTGGATGCCACCGACACCGCCGAGGTCCGGGCGGTCCTCTCCGATCTGGTACTCAGCGAGGTGACCGGGACCCTGGATCCCACCACGGTGACCATCCCCGAGGACTCCTTCACCCTGGGGGAGGAGAACGGCAACCTGCTCGAGGAACTGCGCAAGGTCTCCCTGGGAGCGGTCGAGCTGGAGCTGACCTTCCGCCACACGGTCGACTTCCCGGCCATGGTCCAGCTCATCTTCTCCGGGGAGGGTGGGGTCCCCGACCCGGCCTCTTTTGCCCTCGACATCCCCATCCCGGCGGCCGGTCCGACGGCCACGCCTACCGACCCGACCGTCACCGTGGTGACCTTCGACGAGGTCTCCCACCCGGAACTGCTGGCCTTCCTGAACGCCGTGCCCACCACCGTGCGCTACAGCGGGACGGCCACCATCGGGGACGACACCTACACCGGCGGGGCCGCGACCGATGACTACTTCGAGGTGGACGCCGCCTTCTCGGTACCGGCCGTGCTGAGCATCGACGAGGCCGTCGCCATCGAACTGGACGTCGAATACGACGATAAGGGGATGGACAGCCAGGACCTGGACCGCATCCAGGAGGCTTCCCTGACCTACGAGGCCTCCAGCACGATGAACCTGCCGGTCGAGGTCCGGCTCTTCGTGGCCACCGATGCCGCCCTCGTCTACACCACCCCCGACATCGAGCTGGTCCTGCGGGTCAGCGGGGCGGCCCAGGCCGGTCAGGACACGGTGGTCACCCTGTCCCGGGAGCAGTGGGACGTGCTGAGCGGACCCTTCTATCATGGGGTGCGGGTGACCCTCCCCCGCTCGGGGACTACCCAGCTGCGGGTGACCAGCCGCGACCGGATCTTCCTGCGGGCCTTCGCTTCGGTCCGGGCCCTGGTGGACCCCGGTGACGGGGAAGGGGGTGGTCGGTGATGCCTCCCCTCCGCGTCCTCCCGGAACCGACCCGGACGGCCCTGCTCCTCGCCGTGCTGCTGGCCGCGCTCGGCTCACCCGTCCGGACCGGGGCGCAGGTGGGGCTCAGCCCGGCTGCCTACGGCCTGGCCGGGGCGACCGGGACCACCCTGAACGACATCGACGCCGCCCTGGTGAACCCGGCCCTGCTGGGTCTGCCCGGACGACGTACTTTCAGCCTTCGGCTCTTCCACGTGGCCGCCCACTTCGACCAGAACCTGGTGACCATCGGCCGCTGGAACCGCTACCAGGGGATCTTCCTGACCGAGGAGGACAAGAGCGACATCCTGGACGGGATCGGCCGGATGGGGCGTATCGACGGCCTGGTCACGGTGGCCGGTCCGGGGATCCAACTCGGCGCTCTGGCCCTGGGCACCCAGACCTGGGTGGACATCCAGGGGCGGCTGCCGGCCGACCTGATGGA
>CAYUVJ010000225.1:2843-4737 GCA_964447955.1 uncultured Gemmatimonadota bacterium | reverse complement strand
CTACATCACCCTCGACAACCTTGGGAAGCACGACTTCCAGCGCATCCTCAGCCAGCGGCTCTCCCCCCTCTATATCTCCGTCCATACTACCGATCCCGAGCTGCGCCGGCGCATGCTGCGTGGCAAACGGTCGGGAGAACTCCTGGAGCGGATGCAGCGCCTGCTCGACGGCGGCATCAAGATCCATACCCAGGTGGTGCTCGTACCCGGCTGGAACGATGGCGACCAACTGGAGAAGACGGTCCACGACCTGGCCGCCCGACATCCCGGTATCCGCTCCGTGGCCATCGTGCCGGTCGGCCTGACCGCTCACCGCCGGGGCCTGACCCATCTGCGCGGCCTCACCCCGGAGGAGATGCGCGGGGTGATCATCCAGAGTGAGTCCTGGCGCGCCCGCTTCCGGGAACGGCTGGGCACGGGATTCGTCTACCCGGCTGACGAGTTCTTCCTGGCCTCCGGGACCCCGCTCCCGGACGAGGAGTGGTACGAGGACTTCGACCAGGAGGAGAACGGGGTGGGGATGGCGACCTCGTTCGTGCGGGACTACCGAGCCCGGCACCGGGAATTGACCCGGACGCTGACGGCTCGCCGGGAGCGCACCGATCGGCCCCTGCGGGTGACCGCCTGCACGGGCGTACTCGGTACCGAGATGTTCCGCCGCCACCTGCTGGACGACCTGGTGGGACTTCCGGGGCTGGAGTTCCGTCTGCTGACGGTCCGCAACACCTTCTTCGGTGAAGGCATCACCATCGCCGGATTGCTCACCGCCCACTGTTTCGAGGCCGCTCTGCAGGACCAGGACCCATCCTCCACCGACCTGGTGCTGCTGCCGAGCAACTGCACCAACGAGGAGGGGGTCTTCCTGGATGACGTCCGGCTGGACGAGTTCGCCTCCCGCTACCCCTGTCCGGTACGGCGGGGGAGCTACGACCTGGCCGGGGAACTCATCCTGGCCGCAGCCGACGACCTCGGGCCGACCGGAGCCCCCCAACCATGACCCTCCCCCCCCTGGTGGCCATCGTCGGCCGACCCAACGTCGGGAAATCCACCCTCTTCAACCGGATCGTACGTCGCCGGCAGGCGGTGGTGGACGACCTGTCCGGAGTCACCCGGGACCGGGTCTATGCCCATGCGGAATGGACGGATGTCCGGTTCCGGCTGGTGGATACCGGTGGTCTGGTGCCCGACTCCGATGACCCGATGGAGCAGGCCGTCCATCGCCAGGCCCAGGCCGCAATCCGGGAAGCCTCGGTCGTTCTGCTCGTGGTGGATGTGGAGACCGGTCAGACCGCGCTGGACGAAGCGGTGGCGGCCTTGCTGCGCCGTTCCGAGCGGCCGGTCGTGCTGGCGGTGAACAAGGTCGACAACGCGGAACGGGCCTTCGAGACCCACGAGTTCCATGCTCTCGGTCTGGGCTATCCGCACCCGGTCTCCGCACTCTCGGGACGGGGGAGCGGTGACCTGCTGGATGCACTGCTGGAGGCGCTGCCCGAGGAGGACCTCGCGGACGGCCGGACGGCCGCCCGGGAACACCTGGCCGCCGAACGCGCCCTGGACGATCCGGCCCGGGAGCCCGATCCCGCCGTGGAGACCGGGGCGAAGACTTCTACGACTACGCCGGGGGATGCCTCCCGACCTCCACTCCAGATCGCCGTGCTGGGACGGCCGAACGTGGGTAAGTCCTCGTTCGTGAACACAGTGGTCGGGACCGACCGGGTGATCGTGAGTCCGGAGGCCGGCACCACCCGGGACAGCGCCGACATCGAGGTCGAGGTGGAGGGCCGGATCACCGGGCGGGTCCTGCGCGAGGTCCGCGGCACCGGCGGGTTCGGCTACGACGGCCTATTCGAGGCCGACGACGCCCCGGGCCGCTCGACGGCCGAGCTGGAGCCCG
>CAYUVJ010000225.1:0-2833 GCA_964447955.1 uncultured Gemmatimonadota bacterium | reverse complement strand
ACACCGCCGGCCTGCGCCGCCAGAGCCGGGTGAAGGAGGATGTGGAGTACTACAGCGCACTTCGGGCGCTGCAGAGCCTGGACCGCTGCGATGTTTCCCTGCTGCTGGTCGATGCCGTCGAAGGGATCGCCGACCAGGACGTGAAGATCCTGGAGAGGATCCTGTACCGGGGTAAGGGGGCGGTGGTGGTGGTGAACAAGTGGGACCAGGTGGAGAAGGAGACCGGTACCGCCGAGGCCTACGAGAAGGAGTTGCGCCGTCACATCCCCTTCGCTCCCTATGTCCCGGTGGTCTTCATCTCGGCGCTCAGCGGACAGCGGGTCCGGCGGGCGCTCCAACTCGCCCTGGTCGCCGGGCAGGCGCGCCGGCGGCGGGTCCGGACCGGACGCCTCAACAGCTTCATGGAAGGACTGGTCAAGGGGCAGGAGGCCATCACCCCGGCTCTGGGTGAGGCCCGGATCTTCTACGGGACCCAGGCGGGTATCGAACCCCCCACTTTCCTCTTCTTCGTCAACGACCCGAAGAAGGTCAAGACGAACTTCAAGCGCTTCCTGGAACGTCTTATCCGGGAAAGGTTTAGCTTCGAAGGTACGCCCTTGCGACTGCGCTTCCGACCCCGCGCTTGACAGCCCTGCGGCACCGGCCTACCATCCGACCGCCCAAGGCTCTCGCAGGGCCGGTAAGCTGACCGGCAGGAGCCTGGGGAGACCCGGTATCCCGTAGCGAGAGGCTCTCCTGCGTGACGACCCTGCTGGCCGTTCTGCTGCTCGCCTACCTTCTCGGTTCCATCCCGACCTCCCTGGTGGTCGGCCGCCTGGTGGCCGGCGTGGACATCCGCCGGCACGGCTCGGGGAACGCTGGAGCCACCAACGTCTACCGGGTGGTCGGTCTGGGACCGGCGGTGGTGGTCATCCTGGTGGATGTGGGCAAGGGTCTGGCCGCCGCGGTGCTGGCCACCCGCCTGGAGTTGGGCGCACCGGCCCCTGTCTCCGACGTGCTCCTGCAGCTCTTCGCCGGCGGGGCCGCCGTGCTGGGGCACGTCTTCACGGTCTTCGCCGGCTTCCGGGGAGGCAAGGGGGTGGCGACCATAGTCGGCGCCCTGGTGGTGGTGGCGCCCAAGGCGATCGCGATCACCCTGGGGGTCTGGATCATCCTGCTGCTGACGGTTCGGATCATGAGCGTGGCCAGCATGTCGGCCGCGCTTGCCCTCCCGCTGGCGAGCTGGCTCTGGGAGCGTGAGCCGGACGGGAGTGCGACGACCGGACTGCTGGTCTTCACCCTGTGCCTGGCGCTCTTCATCTTCTTCACCCATCGCACCAACATCGGGCGGCTGGTGCGGGGAGAGGAGCCGCGTCTCGGCCGAGGGGGCAGCCTGCGGCGGGAGGGGGGAGCCGGTCGCAGAAGCGACGACCCGGGAGAGGGAGGGGACCAAGGATGAGGATCACCGTGCTGGGCGCCGGATCTTGGGGCACCGCCCTGGGCGTACTGCTTGACGAACAGGGACACCAGGTCCGCACGTGGGAGTTCTTTGCGGACGCCGTGGCCCAGCTCCGGGAGCGACGGGAGAACGTGCCGATGCTCCCGGGCATCCCCATCCCCAAAGCGATCCTCATCACCAACGATATCGCGGAGGCGCTGGCCGACACCGAACTGGTCCTGTTCGTCGTGCCCACCGTCCATGTCCGCGCCACGGCTCGGTCGGCTGCCCCGCACCTGGTCGGGACCCCGGTGATCGTCAACGCCGCCAAGGGGATCGAACGAGGGACGGGGGACCGGGTCAGCCAGATCCTCGAGGAGGAACTCCCGGAGCGCTTCACCGGACACACGGTAACCCTCTCGGGTCCCAGCCATGCCGAGGAGGTCAGCCGGAAGATCCCAACCGCGGTGGTCGCTGCCAGCCCCGACCTGGCCGCCGCCGAGACGGTCCAGCAGGTCTTCAGTACCGCGACCTTCCGGGTCTACACCAATCCCGACCAGGTCGGGGTGGAGCTGGCCGGATCGCTTAAGAACGTCATCGCAGTGGCCGCCGGCGTACTTGACGGGTTGGGGCTCGGGGACAACACCAAGGGCGCTCTGCTCACCCGCGGCCTGGTCGAGATCGGGCGTCTGGGGGTCCATCTGGGCGCCGACCCGCTCAGCTTCGCCGGACTCTCCGGGATGGGCGATTTGATCACCACCTGCATCAGCCGGCATTCCCGGAACCGTCATGTGGGGGAGCAGATCGGACGGGGGAAGACCCTGGATGAGGTCCTGAACGATATGGTCATGGTGGCCGAGGGGGTCAACACGGTCCAGAGCGCCCGGGAGCTGGCCCAGCGGCACGGCGTCGAGATGCCCATCACCGAGGCGATGTACCAGGTGCTCTTCGAGAACAAGTCCGCCGGCGAGGCGCTTCAGGAGCTGATGACCCGCGACCTCAAACCCGAACTGGAACATCACAGGGGGTAGGTTGTGGCCAAGGTCGGGAAGGTCTACTACAGCATCTCGGAAGTGGCCGAACTGACCGGCCTGGAGCCGCATGTCCTGCGCTACTGGGAGACGGAGTTCGGGGTACTCCGGCCGATGAAGAACCGGGGGGGCAACCGCGCCTACCGGGAGAAGGACATCAAGCTGGTCTTCCTGATCAAGAAACTGCTCTACCACGACCGCTTCACCATCGAGGGGGCCCGCCGCCAGCTCAGCCAGGCCTCCGAGTCCTACCTGGAACAGCTGGAGCTGGGATTCGAGGAGGTCCGAGCTCTCGACCTCATGCGCAGCGTCCGGGAGGATATCCGGCAGATCGTACGCTTGGTTGATGAACTCCCCGGGGAGGTCGCAGCCGAGGAGAAGAGGA
>CAYUVJ010000224.1:832-4789 GCA_964447955.1 uncultured Gemmatimonadota bacterium | reverse complement strand
GCCGGGAGATGGAGGAATTGCGTATCCTCCACCTCGACATCCTGGATCCCGAGGACTTCCGGTGGCTGCGCCGCCGGGCCGAATTGCGCCGGGCAGCGCTCAGCCGGGTACTGGAGATGGGCAGGGTCCCTGACGGGGTCGGTGAGCAGGAGGTGTTCACCGACTTCCCGACCCATCAGCACGACGAGGTCCGCTCACTGCTCTTCCATGCCCAGCAGAGGGGCTGGCTGTCACGTACGACTCGGAACGGACGTTATCGGCTGGTCACGACCGACGAATCCCCGCGGCTATAACCCGCTGCCCCAGAGGCCGGGGCCGTCAAACACCGATCGTCTAGGCGGAAGGTTCGGCGACCACGGTCTGGTCGCGGCCCTTCTGCTTGGCCTGATAGAGGGCGACGTCCGCAGCGGCGAGCAGGTCTTCGGGACGGTTGAATTCGCCGTTGACGGTGGACACTCCCACCGAGACCGTTACCCGTACCGGTTCCCCACCCTCCGTCAGGCCCTCCCCCTTACCGACCGGTTCCAGACCGTTCAGCCCCCCGGGCTGGAAACGCAGCTCGCGGATGAAACCCCGCAGTCGCTCACCGGTGATCAGCGCACCGTCCAACGGGGTGGAGGGCAGTACACACAGGAACTCCTCTCCCCCATATCGTCCAACCACGTCGATCTTGCGCAGCCGGGCCTTGATGGTCAGCGCCACCTCTCGCAGGACCATGTCCCCAGCCAGATGTCCCCAGCGGTCGTTGACATCCTTGAAACGGTCCAGGTCGACCATGGCCAGGCTGAGGGGGAAGCCGAACCGGCGGGCCTTCCAGAACTCTTCTTCCAGCAGTTTCATGATCGCCCGGCGATTGAACAGGGTCGTCAGCTCGTCGGTGTTCGCCAGCTGTTCCATCTCCTCCAGTCGCATGATCTCGTGGATGGTCCGATAGGCGAAACGACACACGAGCAGGATGAAGACTGCGGAGAGGAAGAAGACCTCGGCCGCGATGAGGTCGCGGTCAAAGGGCCGATCCAGCACCATGAAGGTTAAATAGACCAGATAGCCGACGGCGAAGAAGGCGATGAGGTTGCGCAGCGAGGGCCAGGGCCCCTGGTCACGCAGCAACTCGACCAGCCGACCGACCCGGTGGTAGGCGACCAGTAGGAGGATGAAACCCAGTGCGATGAGCAACGCGGGAATCGAGATCAACAGGCTCTCCACCCCCCCGGAAGAGGAGCCGTGGGTGATCCGGGTGTCTTGGTCTGATGCTGCCGGACTGCCGATATTCTACGGACTATCGCCGGCACCGCAAGCGTGGAGTGGGATCGCGGGCCGGTAAGGGCTCAGTTGGCACGAACCTCGGAGGGGACCTCTTCCCAGTGCTCGCATTCCTTCTCCCGGCACTC
This sequence comes from uncultured Gemmatimonadota bacterium, assembly GCA_964447955.1. Taxonomy (GTDB): domain Bacteria; phylum Blakebacterota; class Blakebacteria; order Blakebacterales; family CAYUVJ01; genus CAYUVJ01. The sequence continues at coordinate 3,398 of CAYUVJ010000224.1, read as the reverse complement.
AAGCGAGTGCGGGTGGCGCATACATTCGCCCAGTCCTGCTTCGGGCGTGTAGAGCGGGACCCACCAGTAGCAGGTCTCACAGGTGTGCTCGGGCTTCTTCATCGACCCCCCTAATGGGGACGGGGCTTGGCCCGCCCGTCGCGGTGGTCCCGGTCCAGATAGGCCCTGACCTCGTCCTCCTCATACAGTTTCACGGATCCGGGGCCGGGGTCGACCGCCGCTCGTATATGGCCCGCCTTGACCAGGTAGTGGATGTGCTTGCGGGTCACCCCGTATTTCCGTGAGAGCATCCGGCTCGTCATCTATCCCACTTCGCATCCTCCGGCCTGCAGCCGCTGAGGGTATTTGCGGAGTTCAGAATAATGGACTCCGTTTACCCCTGTCAAGGAAAGGGTCCCACCTTCTCGCATCGGCCGGACGGTTCCGTTAGACTGTAGTGTGCGCCTCGACCGTGAGGGCCCTCATCACCCCGGCCGGCTCAGGAGGGACCGGCATGACATCGACCCGCGGATGGATCCCCGTGTTCCTGCTGACGCTCGGCCTGACCGACCAGGTCGGGGCGCGGGTCGGGCGGATCACCCCGGACTTCCGGGTGCAGTGGGTGCGGGTGCGCAAGGACGGCACCATCAGGTACTGACCGGCTGTCATGGATCATCCCCTCCCCTTCTGGCACGACGGCATCCGGTTCGAATGCCAGGGCTCGGGGAAGTGCTGCACCTCCCGTGGCGAAGGTCTGGCAGGAAGAGGTAGCCGCCTTCTGTCCCGGGCTGGGTAAAGGCCGTCTCTACACGGGCGCCGAGATCCGACGACTCATTCGGATGCAGGAGGAGGAGAGGAAATAAAACAGAGCCCCTGCTCGTATCCTTGCGACACGTATGCAGGAGCTCTCTGGATCTGGTCGGGGCGACTGGATTTGAACCAGCGACCCCCGCGTCCCGAACGCGGTGCTCTACCGGGCTGAGCCACGCCCCGACATTTCAGAACAACATAATCTATACGCCCGGACCGTCCGCGCCAGTCCCGAAGCGATCAGACGCTGCGGGTGAAGAGCGACACCCCGCCGATGATCCCGAGGGTGGCCAGGGTGACGACGACCCCGGCGATCAGGATCCCCGCAATGATGGCCGGGACCGCGAAGCGATGCCGTATGCCGAAGAGATAGGCGGCCACGCATCCGGTCCAGGCGCCGGTGACGGGAAGCGGGACGGCCACAAAGAGCATCAGTCCCAGCGCCTCGTACTTCTGGACGACTGCACTGCGGCTGCGGGTGCGGGCGAACAGCCACCCGAAGAAGCGGTCCATGAGCGGCCAGCCGCGCAGCAGCCGTTCGGCCGGGCCCAGCAGCCAGAGGATGGGCAGGACCGGCAGGAAGTTGCCGACCACGGAGAGCAGGTAGGCAGTGCTCCAGGAAAGCCCCCCTACCCCGATGGCCCAGGGGATAGCCCCCCTCAGTTCCACGATCGGGAGCATGGCGATGAACAGCGTCCAGAGCGGGGCGCTCATCTCATCCCCGGTCCGACTGCCAGCCGTGCCGGCCGACCAGTGGTACGAAGGTACAGCCCACATCGTCACGGGCGTCGAAGCCGGTCCCCCGGCGGGTGATCACCTTGATCTGCTGGAAATCCGAGGCCCCGACCGGGATGACCAGCCGGCCTCCCTCGGGTTCGATCTGGTCCATCAGAGGCTGCGGGATCTCCGGACTGCCGGCGGTGACGACTATGGCGTCGAAGGGGGCGAAAGTGCTCCAGCCGATGGTCCCGTCGCCGATCCGCATGGCGATGTTGTGCAGGCCCAGTCCTTCCCAGACGCGGCGCGCTTTCATGGCCAGAGCGGCGTGACGCTCCACGGTGAAGACGTTCCTGGCGATCTGGGCCAGTATGGCCGCTTGGTATCCCGAACCGGTACCGATCTCGAGGACCTTCTCACCCCCCTGCAGTCCCAGACATTGGGTCATCAGTGCCACCATGTAAGGCTGGCTGATGGTCTGGCCGTTCCCGATGGGCAGGGGATGGTCGCCGTAGGCCCGGGGAGCCAGGGCCTTGTCTACGAAGAGGTGACGCGGGACCTCGCGCATGGCCTGGAGGACCTTGAAGTCGGTGATGCCCTTCTTCTGGAGCTGCTCGGCGACCATACGCTCCCGGTCGAGGGAGAAGCGGTCGGTGCCGGTGCCGCCGTTCATCCCTCCACCCCTTCCGGCCCGCTCGACCCCAGACCGTCGAACGTCCAGGACCGCACCTGCTCCAGTCCTTCCTCGTGGGTCCAGTCGAGCCGCAGGGGAGACAGGCTGATCCAGCCGTCCTCGATGGCCTGGAAGTCGGAGTCCGACGCCCCTTCCCAGGTCGGGTCCTGCCCGCCGATCCAGTAGTAGGGCCGGCCCCGGGGGTCGGTGTTGTGGAAGATGCCTTCGCGGCAGATCCGACGGCCCAGTCGGCAGACCCGGATCCCCCGGGCCGAGCCGGGCGGTCCGGGGGGCACGTTCACGTTGAGCAGGTACTTCCCGGCAGTCTCCTCCTGTAGCAGGCGTTCCACCACCGCCACCGCGACCTGCGCAGCCTGGCGGTAGTCG
>CAYUVJ010000224.1:0-822 GCA_964447955.1 uncultured Gemmatimonadota bacterium | reverse complement strand
CAAGGCGTCGACCAGGTCGGTCCGCTCCCACGAGAACCCGCCATCGGCATCCGGGACCAGACTGAAGGCGGCCGAACGGGCCCCCAACAGGGTCCCCTCGAACGCCGCGGCCACCGTCCCGGAGTAGGTCACATCGTCCCCCAGGTTCGAACCCTGGTTGATGCCCGAGACCACCAGGTCGGGACGGCGCTCCAGCAGTCCGTGCATGCTCAGCATCACACAGTCGGTCGGAGTGCCGTCGACCGCATAGCGGTCCTCGCTCATCGGAACGACTCGGAGAGGATGATGGAGGGTCAGGGCATGACTGGCCGCCGACTGCTCCCGGTCGGGAGCCACCACGACGGTACGCCAGCGGGAGGCGAGAGCGGCTTCCAGCGCAAGCAGACCTTCGGCATGGATGCCGTCGTCGTTGGTCACCAGGATGAGGATGTCAGATGGGTCGCCGTTCACCGGAACCTGTCCCGCCGGACACTGGAGATGGGGAGCGCGAACGGACGCCCCCCGGAATGACGACGCTCCCGACCCGGACGGTGTGACCGCCGGACCGGGAGCAGGGAAAATGCTGGTCGGGGCGACTGGATTCGAACCAGCGACCCCCTGAACCCCATTCAGGTGCGCTACCGGACTGCGCCACGCCCCGACAGACTTGATAAGTTAGGTTTGGCACCGCTCTGCGCAAGTGCTATCGGCCGCGGCCCGAACGCCCCTTCGGGCCGCCCTTTGCCTTCCTCTTCTCCTCGGCTGCGACCTCCCCGGGGAGTTCATCAACCAAGCGTACGAACTGCCGGATATACTCCCGGACGCTGCGCAAGAGGTCGAGAG
>CAYUVJ010000223.1:0-4792 GCA_964447955.1 uncultured Gemmatimonadota bacterium | reverse complement strand
GCAACCCGAGCCCTGGCTCCGCACGCCGAGGGACCCGCCCGCTCCGCCCTGCTGGCCTCATTGGACGACGAGAGCGTCCATGTCGGGGTGGCGGCGGCCGAGACCCTGGCCGGCGTGCGGGAACCGGATGCGGACCTGGTCGCCCTGGTAGGCGAGAGGATCGAGACCTGGTCGGGTCCCTGGCAGGTCCCGGCCGCGCTGCTGCCCATCCTGGGGCGGGCGGGCGAGGTCGACCTCCTGGCGAACTGGCTGGCCGGACACGAGGAGGTTCCGGGAGCCCGCAGCCGGACCATCGCCGCCCTCGGTTTGCTGCCCCGTCCCGAAGTTTTCGCCCAACTCCGACCGCGGGCGGGCTCGCCCGTTGTGGGTGCGGCGGCGGCGGCCCGGGACGCGCTGGCCGGCCGCTGGCGCCGGGAGCGGGGGGGGAGAGGCGGGCGGGGGAGCCGGAGCATTGCCGACCCGGGCCCCTATGCCGAGCTCTTCCGCAGGGCCCTCCAGCGCGAGGACCGGGGAATCGTCATGGCCGCGGCCGGAGCGCTGGCCGACAGTTCCTTCCGACCCTACGGGGCGGCGGACGCCCTGGCCTCCGCCTACCGGCGAATGCACAGTCCGGACGACGTAGAGGCCATGACGGCGGTGCTGGAAGCGCTGGGCCGCCTGGGGGACCCGGCCGGACAAGCCCTGCTCTTCCGGGCCGGGGCCGAGGAGCATCCGGTACTGCGGGAGGCCGCCCGCAGCGCCCTGCAGCGGCTGACCGGGGAACGCACGGCGGCCCCGGCGGCCCGTGAGGTTGTCGGCGACGTCCCGCCGGTGGACTGGGAACGGCTGGCCTCCCTGGGGACGAAGCCGCAGCTGATCCTGATGACCGAGCAGGGACGGATCGTGGTCGAACTCGATCCCCTCCAGGCTCCCCAGACGGTGGACACGGTCCTGCGGCTGGCCGCCGAGGGCCGCTACGACGGCGTGCCCTTCCACCGGGTGGTCCCCAACTTCGTCATCCAGGGGGGGGACTTCGAACGGGCCGACGGGCTGGGGGGGCCTGGCTTCGTCATCCGCAGCGAGTTCACCCGCCTTCCCTTCGGCCGCGGGACCATCGGGATGGCCAGCTCCGGCAAGGACACCGAAGGGTCGCAGTACTTCATCACCCACAGCATGCAGCCCCACCTGGACGGGCGATACACCGCTTTCGGACGGGTGCTGGAAGGACTGGATGTGGTGGATCGGATCTACGAGGGGGACGTGGTCCAGCGGGCCCTGGTGGTGCCTGGTGGCTGATGTCCGGTGAGCCGGAAGGCGCACGAAGAAAAGGAGTGGAGATGAGGTCACCGATATTGACCGGGCCTGCGCTGGCCCTCCTGCTGGTGATGGCGGGCTGTGGTTCGGGGGGGAACCGGAGTGGGGAGGAGGGGAGCGACATGACCCTGAAGGAACGGCTGGCCCAGTACACCACCGTGCGGCTGGAGGCCGACCTGAGCGGGTTGCGTGAAGACCAGAAACGGGCCGTGGTACTCATGATCGACGCCGCCCGGCAGATGGACGAACTGTTCTGGCTCCAGGCCTGGGGTCCGCGGGACGCCTTTCTGGAACAGCTCACCGGCGAGGACCAGCGGCGCTATGCGGAAGTCAACTACGGTCCCTGGGACCGGCTGCACGGGGACGCCCCCTGGCTGGAGGGGACCGGTCCGAAACCACCCGGGGCCAACTTCTACCCCCACGACATGACTAAAGAGGAGTTCGAGACGGCCTGCGCCGTCGACTCCAGGATGGCCGAGGGTCTGAGAAGCCTCTACACCCTGGTGGAGCGGGACGGCTCGGGCCGATTGACCATCCTGCCCTATCACGTGGTCTACCGGGCCAACCTGCAGTCCGCGGCCGGCCGGCTCCGGCAGGCCGCCGACCTGGTCGGCGACCCCGGTTTCGCCGACTACCTGCGGTTGCGGGCCGATGCCCTGGTCTCCGACTCCTACCAGCGGAGCGACCTGGCCTGGATGGACATGAAGGACAATGTGCTGGAACTGGTCATCGGTCCGATCGAGACCTACGAGGACCAGCTCTTCGGCTACAAGGCCGCCTTCGAGGCCTTCGTCCTGCTCAAGGACCGGGAGTGGAGCCGCCGGCTGGAGCGCTACGCCGGCTTGCTCCCCCGGCTGCAGCGCGGATTGCCGGTCCCCGACGCCTACAAGCAGGAGACCCCGGGGGGCAGTTCCGACCTGAACGTCTATGACCTCCTCTACGTGGCCGGGGATTCCAACGCCGGTTCCAAGACGATCGCCATCAACCTGCCCAACGACCCAGAGGTCCAGCTCCGGAAAGGGGCCCGCCGCCTGCAGCTGAAGAACGCCATGCGGGCCAAGTTCGACCGGATCCTGGTCCCCATCGCCGAGCTCCTCATCACCCCCGACCAACGGCGGCACATCACCTTCGACGCCTTCTTCGCCAACACCATGTTCCACGAAGTGGCCCACGGCCTGGGGATCAAGAACACCCTGGACGGCCGCGGCACCGTCCGCGAGGCCCTCCAGGACCAGGCCTCGGCGTTCGAGGAGGGCAAGGCCGACATCCTGGGGCTCTTCCTGGTCGAGCAGCTGCGGACGATGGGTGAGATCACCGACGGGGAGCTGATGGACAACTACGTCACCTTCTTCGCCGGGATCTTCCGCTCCATCCGCTTCGGAGCCTCGAGCGCCCATGGCCGGGCCAACCTGGCCCGCTACAACTTCTTCCGGGAGATGGGTGCCTTCCAGCGGGACGAGGCGAGCGGGACCTACCGGGTGGACGCCGAGCGGACCCGGGAGGCCATCCGGGCCCTGGTCGCACGCATCCTGGTCCTGCAGGGGGACGGCGACTACGAGGGGGCGCTGGAGTTCGTGCGGCGGTACGAGGCGGACGACCCCGTGCTGCGGGCCGACCTGGCCCGGCTGGGCACCAGCGGCATCCCGGTCGACGTGGTCTTCGAACAGGGATTCGAGGTCCTGGGCCTGAGCCGCTGAGCGTGATACCCCTCCTCCGGCTGCTGACCGGCACCGCGACCACCGCGGTCGGCGAACTCCCCTTCCTGGGGGAACTGGTCCTCCTCGTCCTGCTGGGGGGGGCCATCGTCTACCTCTGTCAGCGGCTCCGGATCGCCCCTGTCGTGGGCTATCTGGTGGCTGGTGCCCTGGCCGGGCCCGGTGCGTTCGGGCTGGTGCGGGAGACCGCCCTGGTGGAACAGGCGGCCGAGGTCGGGGTTATCCTGCTGCTCTTCACCATCGGGCTGGAGTTCCGGCTCGAGCGACTGCTGCGTGTCCTGCGCCAGGTCGTGCTGGGCGGCGGACTGCAGGCGGCGTCCACCGCCCTGCTGACCCTGGGGGTGCTGGCGGCGCTGGGTGTGCCCCTGCAGGTCGCCCTCTACACCGGACTGCTGGTGGCGCTCAGCAGCACGGCGGTGGTGCTGCGGGTACTGAGTGACCGCGGTGAGGTGGATGGCCCGAGCGGCAGCGCTGCCCTGGCGGTACTGGTCTTCCAGGACCTGGCTGCGGTCGGGTTCATCCTGCTGCTCCCCTTCCTGGCCGGGCCGGTCGAAGAGGGGGGACGTTTGGCCCTGGCCCTGGGCGAGACGGTCCTCATTGTAGCGGCCGTGCTGTTCGCAGCCCGGCGTCTGGTCCCCTGGCTGCTGGAACGGATCGCTCAGACCCGCAGCCAGGAGCTCTTCCTGCTCACCGTGGTCACCCTCTGCTTCGGCACGGCCTGGCTCCTCCAGCTGGGCGGGGTCAGTCTGGCCCTGGGAGCCTTCCTGGCCGGTCTCATGGTCAGTGAGAGTCGCTACGGTCTGCATGCCTTCAGCCAGATGCTCCCCCTGCGGACCGTCTTCAGCGCCCTCTTCTTCATCTCGGTCGGTATGCTGCTCGACCCGGCCTATCTCCTCGAACACCCCCTGCTGGTCTCCGGGGTGACCCTGGCGGTGCTGGTCGGCAAGGCCCTGCTCGCCGGACTCGCCGTGCGGGCTACCGGGACCCCGGTACGGACCGCGGTAGCGGCTGGTCTGAGTCTGGCTCAGATCGGGGAGTTCTCCTTCGTGGTCGAGCGGGCCGGCGCCCAACTCGGTCTCACCCCGGCTGGTCTCGGTCTGCCCGGTCAGCAGCTCTTCCTGGCGGTGAGTGTCCTGCTGATGGCCCTCACCCCGGCCCTGGTCGCGCTGGGACCGGTGCTGGGTCTGCGCCTGGAGCGCACCCGTTCCCGTACCGGACCGCTCGGGGCCGACCCGGTCGGGGAGGGGGCCGACGAGAAGGCCGGTGTGGCCGACCACACCGTGGTGGTCGGGTTCGGGCCCGGGGGGCAGCGGGTCTGCCGTTCCCTACGCTCGGCCGGCATCCCCGTGCTGGTGGTGGAACTCAATCCCGTCCTGGTCCGGCAAGCCGAGGAGGAGGGGTTCCCGGTCCTGGTCGGGGACGCGGTCCGGAGCCCGGTCCTCGAGGAATGTCATCTGGAGCGGGCCCGCATGCTGGTGGTGGTCATCGGCGACCGGGTCGCGGCTCTGCAGATCACGCAGACCGCCCATATGCTCGCCCCCGCACTGACCATCCTGGTCCGGACCCGTTTCCTGGCTGATGTGGACCGTCTCCACCAGGCCGGGGCCGGGTGGGTGGTACCCGAAGAACTCGAGACCGCGGTCCGGCTCTTCGGCGCGGTCCTGGAGACCTACGGCTGGTCACGGGATCGGATCCGCGAGCGGGTCCAGATCCTGCGGGCCGACGATTATGAGCGGCTGCGGCGGGTCGGGACCGGACCGCCGGCCGAGCCCTTCGACGAATCC
>CAYUVJ010000222.1:0-4804 GCA_964447955.1 uncultured Gemmatimonadota bacterium | reverse complement strand
AGGTGATCGTGATGCTGTTCTGGCCCGTCACATCCTCGATCCGGGTGAGGTCCCACCTGTAGGGCACCAGCATGTAATCGACGAGTTCCTCATGGTTCTCCAGGGAAATATAATCGATGTCGTCCCGGCTATCCCGTTGTCATACAATCAGATAGGCAAGGCTCTAATCTGCTGAAACGATTTTGTTGCAATATGGTGCTAGGATGCGCTGGATATCAGACCGGGACAGGGGGGGCAAGGGGGGCAGCAGTCATCGCCGGCCGACCGCGCCCCCCTGTTCTCAACAGCACCGGTCCCCGATCATCTTCAGCGCAGGAGGACCAGCTTGCGCACCTGCTGCGCTCTGCCGATCTCGAGCCGGGCCAGGTAGATCCCCGAGGCGACCTCCCGCCCCGACCCGTCCCGGCCGTCCCAGTCCACCGCCCACTCCCCGGGGGCCCGCTCGCCGTCGAGGAGCACCCGTACGAGCCGGCCCCGGGTATCACGCACCTCGAGCCGCACCGGCTGCGGCGGACCGGCCGGCACGGAGAAGCGCAGGGTGGTGCAGGGGTTGAAGGGGTTGGGGGCGGGGGCGAGCAGGCGCGGCTCGGACCCGGGGTCGGTCACCGGAAGGGCGGCCGGTCCCAGCCAGGCGGTCCGGCCGTCGGGCCGGGCCACCTTGACCGCCACCCCCTCGGGGACGGTCCGGCCGTCGGGGCCGGGGCGCAGGGTGAGAAGGAGCCGGTGGACCGGGAGCTCCCCCGGCCGCCAGTTCACAGGCTCACCGGCCGGCACCCAGGCACGCGGGTCCGAGCCGGGCCCACCCCCGCCCTGCGTGGAAGCGTAGCCGAAGAAGGGCTGGAAGATGAGTCCGGTGTCGGCCTGCTCCACCTGCCAGCGCAGGTTCACTCCGTGCGGTCCCTCCGCGGAGATCTCCAGACCGCTCACCACCACGGGGTCACCGTCGATCACACATTCCCGGACACCGGCGGGGTCGGCAGCCGCCAGGTCCTGCCACCGCCAGCCCCCGGCGGGATCGAGGACGAAGAGCGACCAGGGATGTTTCGGATCCAGACGTGCGGCGTCGGCGGTGAACCGCTCGTCGCCCGTCGGCTCGGCCTCGATGCATTCCCGACCATCGGTGAGCAGCCGCAGCCCGTCTCCTGCCGACGCGGGCCCCCAGACCCAGCGGGGCCAGGCGGGCGGGACGGGGCGGCCGATCATGGTGGTGCGGACCCAGCGCCGGAGACCGTCATCCCCCGGCATCTCGAGCAGAACGTGTACTTCCCCGGTTGGCAGTCCGGTCACCGTCGTGCGTTCCCAGCCTGATCCGGTCGACCCGGCCGTCCGCCACAGGGGGACACCCCCCCGCTCCAGCCGGACCTGTGCCGTCTCGCCGGCCCGCCAGTAGAGCGTCACCGCGCCCCCCGGACCGGCCAGTACCTGCAGGGGGCCGCCATCGAACGACCGGAGGGAGTCTCTGTCGATCCCCGACGAGATCGTCCGACGTCCGGGCACCGTGGCCCCACCTGCGGGTGCAGAGAGAGGGAGCGGACGCGGCTGCCAGAGTCCGGCAGCGGAACGTTCCAGGGCGACCGCCTCCCCCCAGCCGACGGTGAAATCGGGACCCAGGCGGCTGCCGTCGGGAAGGCGGAAGCGCCCTTCCCAGCACTGGGCATCGGTGTCCCAGCGGCTCACCGCCAGCAGGGAGGCCTCCTCCAGCAGGGTGTCGGCGCTCCGTATCCGGAGGGAGTCGCTCACCCCGGCCAGCGCCAGACCGGGACCGAGGGGGAGCGTCTCCGGATCATAACACCGCCGGCCCTGTTCGGTGATCTCACCCGATCCATCGCTGACCAGGGCGTAGCCCGACCCGGCCTGCAGGGGGAAGTCCTCTCCCGCCACGCCCCCCCCACCGGTGCGGACGGCCGAGACCCAGGCGGCGGTGCCCGTGTCCCAGCGGGCCAGCTCCCCGGCCCCGGGGAGCCGGGCGAGCCAGTCGTGCGCGGTGATCAGGGTCGGGTCCTCCAACCGGGGGGTGAAGAGCCGGATGCCGGCCGGGTGGACCAGGGTGCGTCCCACCGGGTGCGCCACCCGGAGCCAGCCGGGGGCGATCACCTCCTGCGGCGGATTCAACCCGTCCTCGACCACCGCTACCGGCCGCCAGTGTCCGCCCTCGACCAGCCCGGTGGTGACCAGGGTGAAGGTACCGGCCGCGGTCCGCGGCAGAGGGTCGGGGAGCGTCTCTACCGTGAGGCGGAGGCCGGTGGTGTCCTCCAGGACCACCCGGGCCCAGGCCTCTCCCCCGTCGCTCAGGGCATAGCCCAGCACGGCGGCGGTGTCGGCCGTGACCGTGGCGGCGTCACCGGTCCAGGTGAAGAGCGGCGGCGGGTCGACCTCGAGGGAGGGGATTACGACCTCCTGAGGGGAAGCCCCGGTGACCTCGACCCGGACCGCCGCCACCCCGGCCGGGCCGCCGTCGGCTTCCACCTCCAGCGAGTCGCCGATCCCCCACGACCACGCGCCGCCCTCGGGGTCCCGCAGGTTCCCCAGGTTGAGATACCAGCGGCCCACGCTGTCGGACCGGGCCCACAGCCAGCCGGAGACGGCGCCTTCCCGGTGGGCCCGCAGGAAGAGATGGGCGTCGGAGACCGGCGCGCTCCCATCCGCCACCCGCCCGTGGACGGTGTAGGGGACCGAGGTGACCACCGGGCCGGTGGTCAAGGGGGTGAGGGTGTCGGCCGGTACCGCGGTCCCGGCGCTGACAGCCCGCCAGCCGGTCGGGGTGAGCGGCGCCAGCCCGTAGAGTGCTGCGTGATGCAGCGGTCCGACCTGGGCGGTGTCCACCCGGTGGACCGTCCCTCCCTCCAGGGTCACCGCCAGCCGGGCGTCGGCCGCGCTCCCGGTGCGCCAGGCCAGCCCATATCCGGCGCTGGTGAGGTTGACCACCCGCACCCGGTAGAGAGCGGGACGGTTACTGAAGGGTCCTCCGGTCTCCGTGGAGGGGGCGGCCGGACTGAAGCGCGCCCCATAGCGATGATCGTGCCGCACGAAGGTCCCCCACCCCTCGGGGTCGCGGACCAGCGCGGCGTCCACGTCCCAGTCCTGATAGCTCACATCCTGGAGGGTGTCGGGACCGGCCGGGTCGATGAGCAGGATGCGTCCTGCCGTGTTGGGCAGGCCGGCTCCCAACCGGCCGTCGGCGACCAGGGCCGGCCCGGGCAGACCGGTCGGGACCCCGCCGCCGAAGACGGCCAGGTATCCCCCCGGTCCCAGCCGGGTCCCCGCCGGGAAGACGAACGGGTCGGAGCCGACCACCTCGAGCAGCCACCCCGAAAGGTCGGCGGTGATCCCCCCCCGGTTGACCAGTTCGACGAACTCGTCCTGATAGGTATCGCGCACGCCGTCGCCGTTGGCATCCCCCGCCAGGTCGGTCGCCGGGTCGGCGTGTACTTCGTTGATGACGACGGCGGGCGGGTCGACCTGGGGTGCGGCGGACCCGGCGGCGATGAGCAGGGCCAGCAGCGCCGATGAACCCACCGACACTGCGGCTCGAGGATCGGATCTTCGCATACGCGGACCTCCGGTGCAGCTCAGTGCCGGGGGGAGGCCGGATGCGGGGGACGATCTACGGTACGATGAGATCGAGCAGGGCCTCGAGACGCTGCCGACGGCGCTCGGATCCTGCTGCGCGGATCTCCTGACGGAGGAGCTTCACCAGGCGCGGACGATCCAGGGACTCTCCGGCGGAGTGCGCGAAGTTGAGGAAGGAGAAGCAGTCCTCGAGATCCGACTCACTGAGCCGTCCGACCTTCAGGCTGACATACAGGGTGGGATCGGGCCGGAGGATCCGGGCCCTGCTCCCCTCATGCAGGAGCACCAGGTGCTCCTCGAAATCGGGGATCTTGCGCAGGAAGAAAGCCCCCGCCTGGTTGACCGACTCCACCGGAAGACCGAGTCCCTCGGCGATCTCCATCAGCATGATCACGTCCGATTGTGAGGCGTCGGCGACCGGGACGAGGTCGATGTCGAAGGTCGCCCGGTCTCCGGCCCCCAGCAGAGGAAGGACGGTCCCCCCCAGGATCAACCAGTCGCCGTCGACCGCGTCCGCAGCCTGTCGGACGAATTCCTCGAGCGTCGGCCGGTCGAGCGGATTCACAGGTATTCCGCTAACACCGCGACCGCCTCCCGCGCGAGTCGGATCGTGCGTCCATCCACCGGGGCCGACAGATAGCCTTCATAGAGCGGGACTCCGGACAGGTGTTCCCGGAAGAAGGACGGGAAGTGCCCTCTGAGGGCCACCAGGAGCGCCCGGACGGCATCGCGTCTTCTCTCCTGTCCGTCATCCTCCGCCTCGTCCGCGAGTTCGAGACAGGCATCCCGAAGATGCGCGAGCAGCAGCTCGGGCGTCGGCCGAAAGGAAGTCTCCCGGACCTCCGCGCCATCTTCTGGTGATCCGTGCAATCCGGCGATCAAAAGGGGTGCCCCGCACCGGACGAGGGCATCCCAATCGGCGGGTCGGGACACCAGTCGCAACTCCATCCCCAGTGCGCCCAGTACGGCGGCCAGAGTCGCTTGCGTCGGATTCGCCCGCCCGGCCTCCAGGTTCTGGATGGTGGGGAGACTGACACCGGCGTGGTGGGCGAGTCCGGTCTGGGTCAGCCCGAGCAGTTCCCGGGCGGGACGTATGCGGTGCCAGGGATACATAGTACGATATGCATAATATAGTATGGACCACCATATGGCAACCGCGCGCCACCCGGACTTCCCGGGAAGGCGCCGTCGGCACCGGGCAACGGTCTGTACGACTCCAGTAAAATCGACAAGC
>CAYUVJ010000221.1:1842-4806 GCA_964447955.1 uncultured Gemmatimonadota bacterium | reverse complement strand
AAATGCTGGCCCAGCGGGGGTCGGCGAGGCATCTCACTCCAGCCTGTCGGGAGTGAGACCGAAGAGCCTGAGGGCGTTCTCCGTGGTCCGCGCCGCGACCGCCTCAGGTGAGGTCCCCAGGGCTTCGCCCAGGGCCCGGGCGATCAGCGGGAGGTGGGCCGGTTCGTTCCGGCGGCCGCGATGGGGGACCGGCGCCAGGAAAGGGCTGTCGGTCTCGAGCAGGAGTCGCTCGGGGTCCGCAGCACGGACCTGGTCGCGCAGGTTGCTCGACTTGAAGGTGAAGACCCCGCCGATACCCAGGTAGTGCCCCCGCTCGATGGCCCAGCGGCCGAAGTCGGTGTCCCCGGTGAAGCAGTGGAATACGGCGGTCACGCCCTCCCCCCAGGCCTCGATCGCCTCCCGCAGTTCGCTGTCGGCCTGACGGTTGTGCAGGACGACCGGCAGACCGGTCCGGCGGGCCAGGTCGAGCTGGTCGCGCAACGCCGCCCGCTGGATGTCGGGGTCGATGTGATCGCGGTAGAAATCGAGTCCGGTCTCACCGATGGCGATGACCCGCGGATGGCCGGTCAGGGCCTCGATGGCCGCGATACTGCCGGCCGGGTCGGCGGCGTACTCCGGGAGGTCGTCAGGATGGAGTCCGACGGCCGCCCAACAGAGCGGGTCCTGCTCGGCCAGTCCCCGGGCGCTGCGACTGGTGGCCACCGTGGTGCCCAGATTCAGAATCCCCACCACCCCGGCCGTCCGGGCCCGCTCGAGGACCTCAGCCCGATCGGGCTCGAAATCCTCCCACCAGAGATGGGCGTGGGTGTCGAAGAAACTCACTCCCGCAGCTCCTCCGGGAGTTCGGCCCGGGGGAAGAGCCCTTCTCCGCCGGGCAGGGGTCGGCCTGCGATCAGCCCGCCCCAGCGGGTCAGCTCGTCATAGTCGGTGTCTGTCTCCGGTTCGGCCGCCCCGAGCTGGATCAGCAGGTCGGTGGTGCGTCTGGGCATCACGGGAGCGAGCAGCAGGCCGGCGATCCGCAGCGCCTCGGCCCCATGGTAGAGGACCGTGTCGAGCAGTGCGGCCGCCTCCGGCTGTTTGGCCAGCTGCCACGGTTCGCGCACCTCGAGGTAACGGTTCACCTCCCGTACCAGCCCCATGGCGGTCTCCAGGGCGTCGTTGATGGAGAGCCCCTCGACCGCCTTCCGCACCCGCCCGGGAGCGGCTTCGGCCGCACTGCGCAGGGTCGTCTCGGGCCCCTCCACCACCCCGGGGGCGGGCAGTAGGCCCTCCCGGTAACGGCCGACCATGCGGGTCACCCGGTTCAGTCCGTTCCCCAGCCCGTTGGCCAGGTCACTGTTGTACCGCTGGACCAGTTCGACCTCGCTGAACGAGCGGTCCTGCCCCAGGGTCATGTCCCTCATCAGGAAATAGCGGAAGGCGTCCACCCCGTAGCGTTCGGCCAGCTCCAGCGGTGGGATCACGTTCCCCCGGCTCTTGGACATCTTCTGTTCGTCGACCAGCCACCAGCCATGGGCGGCGATCCGCTCCGGCAGAGGGAGTCCGGCCGCCTGCAGCATGGTCGGCCAGTAGACACAGTGGGTGGTGACGATGTCCTTACCGATCAGATGCAGGTCGGCGGGCCACCATGTGCCCGGACCCTCCGGACCGTCGAGTGCGTGAACGGCACTGACGTAGTTGAGCAGGGCGTCGAACCAGACGTAGGTCACATAGGTGTCGTCGAAGGGGAGCGGGATACCCCAGTTCAAACGACTCCTGGGGCGGCTGAGGCACAGGTCATCCAGCCCCTGGCGCAGGAAACCGAGCACCTCGTTGCGTCGTGACGCGGGGAAGATGAATCCGGGATGGTCTTCGATATGGCCGATGAGCCACTCCCGATAGGCACTCATCCGGAAGAAGTAGTTGGTCTCCTCCAGCTCGATGACCGCCCTGCCGCACTCCGGACAGTTCCCGTCCACCAGGTCCTTCTCGGTCCAGAAACGTTCGTCGGGTACGCAGTACCAGCCCTTGTAGGGCGCGCTATAGATCTCACCGGCCTCATAGAGGCGCTGGAGCATCTCCTGCACGTAGCTGATGTGATCGGGATCGGTGGTCCGTATGAAGCGGTCGTAACGGATGTCCAGCCGTTCCCAGAACTCCTTGAAGCGGACCACGACACTGTCGCAGTAGGCCTTCGGGTCCATCCCCTCGGCCTCTGCCGCCTTCTGGATCTTGAGACCGTGCTCGTCGGTACCGGTCAGGAAATGCGCCGGCCGGCCGAAGAGACGGTGGTAGCGGGTCAGGACGTCGGCCAGGATGGTCGTGTAGGCGTGACCGATGTGCGGGGTGCCGTTCACATAGTAGATCGGCGTGGTCACGTAGAAACGTTGTGTGGACTCGACACTCACGGATCACACCGATCGATAGAGGGATCACCGGGAACGGTTGTCGGTGACGGTCGCCCCACCGGCGGCGAGCACACCGAGCGCCTCGGACAGCGTCGCATAAATCAAGGCCAGATTGACGAAGCCGTCAACCTCCCGCCGTGCCCGGGTCACCGCCTCCAGGGCGCTCAGGACAGCCGCCGGGGGGATGCGTCCGGCGATCGTCGAGAGGCGGTCGGCCAGGTCGGGGTTGAGCAACCCGACCTCTCCGGCCTGCAGGGCGGCCAGGTCCCGGACCTGGCTGAGCAGTTCGTCGAGCAGCGCCCGGGCGTCGTTATAGGCGTCCCCGGCACTGCGGAAGACCAGCCCGGAGGCCCGCTCCAGGGCCGGGCGCCGTCGTCCGGTCGCTGCCTCCTCGAGCAGTCGGAGGGCTTCGTCCCGACCGGGTACCCCCTCTTCCAGGATGCGCAAAGCCCGCTTGAGACTGCCCCGTGCGAGCACCGCCGGATCGGGGGAACCGGCCGCCGGTTCCAGGCCATGACCGCGCAGCCATTCGGAGATCACGTTCGCCGGAAGAGGTCCGAAGGGGATACTGCGGCAG
>CAYUVJ010000221.1:0-1832 GCA_964447955.1 uncultured Gemmatimonadota bacterium | reverse complement strand
ATGAAGTATGTATCGGCCGGGGGTTCCTCGAGCGATTTCAGGAGGGCGTTCTGGGCGTCCTCGGTCATCCGCTCGGCTTCCCGGAAGACGATCACCCGGGCCGGGGCCTCCACCGGCGAATAGGCGAGCCCCTGTCGGATGGCCCGCACGTCTTCGATCCCGATGGCCAGGTTGCCCCCGGTGAGCGGCGGGTCGCGGTAGGGGTTCCGGGCTTTGAAGGACAGGGCTTCGCTCGGGTCGGCCGGTCCGTTCTCCTTGGGTCGGGGGAGCGGGAGCCGCACGATGACGTCGGGATGGATGTAGCGGTCGATCCGCAGACAGGTCTCACAGGCTCCGCAGCCGCCCAGCCGGGGACGGTCGGCCGCCGCCTCACCGGCCGGCAGGGGGGCGAAGAGGTCGGGACCGGAACCGGGGGCGGCGGTGCAGTCGAGCGCCCGGGCGAAGGCCAGGGCCGCTTCCTCCTTGCCGACCCCGTGCGGACCGACGAAGAGCCAGGCGTCGGCCAGATGGCCGGAGCGCAGGGCCTGCTCGAGCAGCGCTCGGGCCCGTGACTGGTCCAGCAGGGGCCCGGCGCTCATCGGCGCACCCCCAGCCAGGGGGCGGGGTCCTGGGCCTCGGCGTCCTTGTAGATACTGAAGCGGAGCAGGTGCTGGGCCTCGCTGGGTTCGTCCCCCACCGGTCGCAGTGTCAATCCCACCCCCCCCATGATGCGACCGGCCGGCACCCAGTCGCCGGTGTCGACCTGCAGGTCCCGGGCGTTGGTGTAGACCGTGAAATAGCCGTTCCCGTGGTTGAGGATGATGACCGTGCCCATGAAAGGCAGCCACTCGATGCCGACCACCTGGCTGTTGTGGACGGCCAGGATGCTGGCCTGGGGGTCGGACATGATGTCGACCCCGGGCGAGTTGGTGACGGTGTTGTCCCGTCCGTGCAGACGTCCGAAGTTGCGCACGATCCGCCCTGGTCCGGCCGGGCTGCGCAGCGGCCAGGGGAGCCGCCCGCGCATCTGCGGGAACCCGCCCAGGGCCACCGCCCCGCCGCGGGCGGCCAGCCGTCGCTGTTCCTCGACCAGTTCCTGGATGAGCCGATCCAGTTCGGCCTGGGCCTGCTGCTGGGCCTGTTGGACCTGACGCGAGTCCTGGGCGATACGGTCCAGCTCGCGCTGGGTCTGGCGGCGTTTGTCCTGCAGTGTGGTACGGGTCCGCTCCTGGGCTTGGCGGTCCCGCTGGAGTGCGGCCAGGCGGTCGTTCACTTCGGCCTGGGCGTCGGCCCGTTCGTCCCGCAGCCCGATCATCCGATCCACGTCCTGGCGCTGACGAACGGCCACCACGGTCACCCCTTTGAGGCGTCTCACCCCTTCCGAGAAACTCTCGCTGCCCAGCACCAGTTCCCAGCTGCGCCGCCGCCCATGCTTGTAGAGGTCGACGAGGTAGGCCGCGACCGCCCCCTGGAGCCGGGTCATCCGGGCCTCGATCTGGGTGATCTCACCCTGCAGCCGCTCCGCCTCCCGGGAGTTGTTCCGGATCTGCTCGGCCAGGGCGTTGAGGAGCTGCTCGGACTTGACGATCTGAGTGCCCAGCTCACGCAGCAGCGACTGCTTGTCCCCCTGTTCCCGGGTCAGCCGGGCCTCCTGGGCCTCGGCCGCGGCCAGCTCGCGGCGCAGTCGTTCGATCTTCTGCTCCAGTTCCTCGATCCGGATCGGCTGTTGCGGGAAAGCCCGGTCGACGGTGACCACGAGCAGCAGCCGGGTCAGGACGGCCCGGATCGCGGGGGAACGGAGGGGGGGGCGGCGGCCGGAGGGTCGGGAGGAGGTCACCGGTCAGACCTCCAGG
>CAYUVJ010000220.1:0-4818 GCA_964447955.1 uncultured Gemmatimonadota bacterium | reverse complement strand
TGAGGTAGCGTTTACCCAACTCCTCGAAGGCGGACCTCTCCCCCTTCGCGATCCGTCCCACCAGGACCTCGTCCGAGAGGGACGTCAGCGGACCGTCTTTGGGACTCATCGGTGATACATCCCCCTCAACGGCTTCCTTCAGTCTTCTGGGAGGGGTCCGGGCCTCGATAACGCTCCAGGGATTCGGCCAGCCGGAGCGCCCGCAGGTCCAGTACGGTCTCGGTATGATACTCCAGATGCCGTCGCAGGAGGACCCCTGATTCCTGTCGAGCGCGCCGGCTGGGTACGCTGCCGGCGGCTGCCCCGGCCGCCTCCGGTCCGGCCAGCTGCTCCAGCAGACCGACCGTCTCACCGCCGACCTGGAAGCCCCCTTGGCGGGGGGGATGGCAGGACCGGCAGATCAGCCCCCCCCGGGCCGGCACGAAAGTTCCCCCTTCCGCCAGCGAGCCGTCACAGTGCAGACAGCCGTCGGTCCGCAGACCGTACCCGAGCAGGTCGGCCACCCGCAGCTGGGCGGAGAGGAAGAGCAGCTGCGGGTCGCCCAGGCCCTCCTCCATCTCCAGCAGGTAATCGAGCAGGACCTCGAAGAGCTCTTCGACCGGCTGTTCGGCCGGGATCAGCCGGGCCAGCAGTTCGGCCAGCGCCTGGGCATAGGTGCTGCGGAACAGGTCCTCCCGCAGGCGGGCGAAAGGATGGAGCAGGTCGGCCTGCGTCAGGGTCTGGAGGTCCCGGGAGGAACGCATCGAGAGGGTGATGCGCAGGCGCTGCAGGGGCTCCAGTGACGCCCCGAACCGGCTGCGAGCCCCCCGGGAGCCCTTGGCGATGGCCTTCACCAGGCCCTGCTCCCGGGTCAGGAAAGTGACGATGCGGCTGGTCTCGCTGTAGTCCTGGGAGCGGAGCGGGACGGCGTCCAGGGAGACCAGGGGCATCGTTCAGGCAACGATCCCGAACGAACGGAGCAGGATACCGGCCAGCCCGAAGTAGATGATCAGGCCGATGATGTCGTTCGACATGGTGACGAAGGGACCGGTGGCCAGGGCCGGGTCGACCTGCATCCGGTCGAAGGTGATGGGCACGATCGCGCCCATGGTGGCGGCTACCGTGATGGCCGTCAGCATACTTATCCCGACCACCAGACCCAGCGCCACCTCGTCCACCCAGAGCCATGAGACCAGTCCGACCACCAGACCGCAGGCCACCCCCATGACCAGTCCGACGCGCAGTTCCTTGAGGATCCGGCCCCCCACATGGACCAGGTCCATCTGACCGGTGGCCAGTCCCCGCACGACGATGGTCGAGGACTGCAGGCCGATGTTGCCCCCGATGGCCGTGATGACCGGGAAGAAGGCGGCCAGGGCCACATAGGCCTTCAGCAGGCCGGTGTTCAGGCTGATGATCACACTGGCCAGCAGGGCGCTGACCAGGCTGGTGACGATCCAGGGGAGCCTCCGGGCCGCCACCCTCAGCGAGGAGCGTTCGTGGAACTCCTCACCCAGCACCCCGGCCATCCGATGGAGGTCCTCCTCGATCTCTTCTTCGAGCACGTCCGCGATGTCGTCGTGGGTGATCCGTCCGACCAGCCTGCCCGCCCCGTCCACCACCGGGATGGCGGCCAGGTCGTACTGGGAGACCAGCCGGGCGACCTCTTCCTGGTCCATCCAGACCGGGGCCGAGACGGTGTCCCGGTCCATCACGTCCCGGATCAGGCGTTCGCCGCCGGTCAACAACAGGTCGCGCAGGGAGACCAGGCCGACCAGCCGTTCGGCGTCATCCACTACGTAGACGTAGTAGATGTCGTCGATCTCCTCGGCGGCGCATCGGATGGCCTCGATCGCCTGGTCGATGGTCGAAGAGTCGTTGACCGAGACGTACTCGGCCGCCATGAGTCCGCCGGCGGTGTCCTCGTCGTGGACCAGGAGTTCCTGGATGTCGGCCCGTTCCTCCTCGGCCACATGCTCCAGGACCGCCGCAGCGATATGTTCGTCCAGGTCGCCCACCACGTCGGCCGCGTCATCGGAGTCCATCTCCTCGACCAGACTGGCCAGCGTGCGGGGATCGACCAGTTCGGCGATCTCACTGCGGGGCTCGTCCTCCATCTCGGACAGAGCGTCGGAGGCGGTCTCGGGATCGAGCATCCCCAGGATGACGATGGCTCGCTCGGCCTCGAGCACGTCGAGCACGTCGGCCACATCGGCGTAGTGGAGACCGGCCAGCAGGTTCCGGATCAGACCGGTGGCCTCGGCCCCCTGGTCGAGCAGGTGGTTGAGGGTAGAGACCAGTTCCCGCTTGTGCTCTTCCAGGTCGTCGATGGTGCGCGGCATCCTCGTCACTCCCGGCTCGGCGTGCCTGTGGCCCCGGTCGGGCTCCCAGGGTCTTCGGTGGTGCTGCGACGGAAAGTCTCGGGGGTGACCGACCCCCCCGAGATGATCAGCTTGAGGGCGTCCTCGATCGACATGTCGAGTTCCA
Organism: uncultured Gemmatimonadota bacterium; assembly: GCA_964447955.1. GTDB lineage: Bacteria > Blakebacterota > Blakebacteria > Blakebacterales > CAYUVJ01 > CAYUVJ01. The sequence continues at coordinate 2,352 of CAYUVJ010000220.1, read as the reverse complement.
CACACTCCTGCCGGGGCACGAACAACAGATACCCGCTGGTAGGATTGGGCGTGGTCGGCAGGAAGACATGCAGATGGGAGATGCTCCCAGGTTCGGCGGTGAAGTCGAAGTCGGAGTCCTCGGTCACGAATCCGACCGACCAGGTCCCCCGTCGCGGGTACTCGAAGAGCACCGCCCGGCGGAAGACGTTCTTCTGGCTGCTCAGCAGGGCGTCGCTGATCTGGCGGGCGGCCGTGTAGATGTTCCGCACCACGGGGATCTGGACCAGCATCCGTTCACCCAAGGCCAGGGCCCGGGCGCCCACGAAGTTGCGGGCCACCGCGCCGGTGGCCAGGATGACCAACAGCAGGGCCAGGGTGCTGGCCAGCGGCACCAGGTGACCGATGCGCAGCCCCGTCCAGCCCAGCAGCGGCAGGGCCTGCCTCAGCGCCTCCTCCCCGCCGAAGGCGAAAGTGATGGGATCGGCCAGGATCCCGGCGATGAGCAGGAAGAGCTGTTCGATGATGAAAAGGGTGACCAGCAGGGGTACCAGCACCAGCAGCCCGGCCACGAAGTAGCGGCGCAACCGGTGATCCCGGGGCGGACTCATCGCGGCCCCTCCCCGCCCGACTTGCCCGAGTCGGGGACCGCCACCCGGTAGACCTCCTCACCCGGCCGGACCATGCCGTGCTCCTCCCGGGCGATCCGCTCCAGGTGTTCGGGGTCGGCCATCCGTTCCCGCTCATCCAACAGGTCCTGTCGGCGGGTCTCCAGTGCCTCGATCCGAGCCTTCTCCCGGGCCACCTCCCGGGCCAGCTGCCAGCGGCGCAGCAGCCCGAAGTCGCTCAGCAGGAGCAGGTACCCCAGCACGATGGCCAGTCCGGTGAGGATCAGCCGGCGAACCGGGGTCTTCCCGGGAGTACGCGGCCGCCGGAAGCGGCGGAAGATCGTGCGGGATCCCTCGCTCATGCGGTCCCTTCCCGGTTCAGAAGATCTCGGGGCCCGGGTAGACGGCGGTGTCCCCCAGCAGGGCCTCGATCCTCAAGAGCTGGTTGTACTTGGCCGTCCGGTCGCTCCGGCTGGCTGAACCGGTCTTGATCTGACCGCAGCCGGTGGCCACCGCCAGATCGGCGATGATGGCGTCCTCGGTCTCACCACTGCGATGGCTGATGACCTGCGCGTAGCCGTTGCGGGCGGCCAGCTCGACGCAGTCGATCGTCTCGGTGAGGGTGCCGATCTGGTTGACCTTGATCAGGATGGCATTGGCCGCACCCTGCTTGATCCCTTCCCGCAGGCGGTCCATGTTGGTGACGAAGACGTCGTCCCCGACCAGCTGGACGCGTCCTCCCAACTCTTCCGTCAGGTGGGTCCAGCCCGCCCAGTCGTCCTCACTCATACCGTCCTCGATCGAGAGGATGGGGTAGCGGTCGAGGAGGTCGGCGTAGAAGGCGGTCAGAGCCGCCGGGTCCCGGTCGACCCCTTCCCCCTTGAACCGGTAGAGGCCCGCCTGGGCGTCGTAGAACTCGCTGGCCGCGCAGTCGACCGCCAGTCCGATCTGTTCCCCGAGACGATAACCGGCCTGTTCGATGGCCTGCAGCAGGGCGTCGAGGGCGTCGGTGGTCGAAGCCAGCGCCGGGGCGAACCCTCCTTCGTCCCCGACCGCGGTGCTGAGTCCCTGTCCGGACAGGATCTTCTTGAGATGATGGAAGGTCTCGACCCCGGCCCGGAGGGCCTCACCGAAGGTCTCCAGGCCGCAGGGGACCAGCATGAACTCCTGGATATCGAGGGGATTGTCGGCATGAGCCCCCCCGTTGAGGACGTTCATTTGCGGGACCGGCAGTCGTCGGGCGAGCGGACCGCCCAGGTACATGAAGAGCGGCAGGCCGAGTCCGTCGGCCGCGGCCTGGGCGACCGCCAGGCTGACTCCGAGCAGGGCGTTGGCGCCCAATCGGGACTTGTCGGAGGTGCCGTCCAGTTCCTGCAGAAAGCGATCGATACCCGGCTGGTCGGTGGCATCCCAGCCGATAAGTTCCGGAGCGATCACCTCGTTCACGTTGGCGACCGCCTGGGTGACCCCCTTGCCGAGGTACCGCTCGGTATCCCCGTCCCGCAGTTCCAGCACCTCATGTTCCCCGGTGGAGGCCCCGGAAGGGACCGCGGCCCGTCCAAGAGCTCCTCCGCTCAGCAGCACCTCGACCTCCAGGGTCGGGTTGCCGCGGGAATCCAGGATCTCGATGGCGTCGATGGCTTCGATGGCGGTCATCTCTGTTCCTCACAGGTCGAGGTGTTCGGGGAGCGGACGGGTTCAGTACTCTTCGCCGCTGCCCAGGTCGAGCGTCAGACCCAGCCGCTGGATGGCGCCGAGCGCCCGCC
>CAYUVJ010000219.1:0-4826 GCA_964447955.1 uncultured Gemmatimonadota bacterium | reverse complement strand
TCCTGGCCTCGGCCTCCCCCCGGCGAGCCGGGCTCCTGCGGGCCCTGGGAGTGGAATTCCTTGTAGTCCCCAGCGGTGTGGACGAATCCCACGACGGAGTGGATGCAGCCCAGGCCGCCGAGGCCGTGGCCCGGTGCAAGGCCCGGGCGGTGGCCGACCGGTATCCCGGGGCGGTGGTGGTGGGGGCCGACACCGTGGTGGTGGCTCCCGACGGGACCTTCCTGGGTAAACCCCGGGATGACACCGAGGCGCTGGCCATGCTCATGGGGCTGGCCGGTGCCACCCACCGGGTGGTCACCGGGGTGGCCGTGGTCGGAGGCCCCGGCTGCCCGGAGGCGGTGGCCAGTGAGGAGACCCGGGTGCTGATGCGTTCCTTCGGCCCCGAGGAGGCCGAACGCTATGTCGCATCGGGCGAACCCCGCGACAAGGCCGGTGCCTACGGGATACAGGGTCGGGGCGGGCTGCTGGTGGACCGGGTCGAGGGATGCTACTTTAATGTCGTCGGGCTGCCGCTGGTCTTGCTCCAGCGGCTGCTGGACGACCGGGGGGTCGGCGCCGAGGCCTGGCTGGGCCCGGAACCGACCGTGACGACGGACTCGAGCAGCGGGAAGGTCCCATGAGTGGGGAGCAGCGACAGCATTACGGGAACTGGCTGCGGGAACGGCGACAGAACCGGGGACTGGACCTGACCCAGATCTCCCAGGTGCTCAAGATCGACGAGCCATATCTGCAGGCACTGGAAGCGGGGAACATCGCCGTATTGCCCGAGCCCTATATCCGCGCCTTCCTGAAGACCTATGCGACCTTCCTGGGACTCGACCCCGAGGAGGCCGCCCGCCGTTTCGAGTCCTACCTGGAAGAGCAGCGGGACCTGATGGAGGACGTCTGGACCGCCGTCCGGGAGAAGGAACAGCGACGGGGCGGGGGGCGCGGAGAGCGGCCGGCCCCGGGCTCCAAGCCGACGGTGACTGTTCCCACCGCGGGTCCATCCCCCACGGTGCCGGAGCGGCCGGCGGAGATCTCACGACGGGGCGGGATGATGGCCGCCGCCGTGGTGCTGCTCGTCTTCGCCGCGGTGGTCTGGGCGGCCATCCGCTTCACCGCCTACCCCACACCGGAAATCCAGGTGACCGGGCCCGCCGCCGCACCGGCCGAGAGCACGGCGGCGGCCGAGACACCCTCCGGAGGAAGCGGAGGGGATCCGGGACCCGGAGCGGTCGTCCCACCAGCCGCCGAGCCGGTGACGGTCCCCCAGCGCGAGGTCCCCCGGCTTCAGACCGCCGCCCGGACCGTGCTGGAGGCCGAGGCCCTGGAGGACACCTGGATGCTGGCCATCGCCGACGGCGACACGATCGTGAGCCGGGTGGTCACGCTGGGCCGGACCATCCGCATCCCCTTCACCGATACCCTCCACGTCCGGCTGGGCAAGACCGATGGGATGGTCCTGCGGCTGGCCGGACGGGAACTCACCGATCTCGGCCCCCCGGGGATGGTCCTGACCCGTCTGGTGCTCACCCCTGAAGGGGTGGTGGAACGGCGGGTGACCTTCCCTCCCGACCAGCCTCCGCCGGGAGCGGTGACGGACCGTACCCGGTGAGTCCCGACCTGGTGGAGGTGGCCCTCCCGCTGCCCCTGCAGCGCACCTTCACCTACCGGGTACCTCCCTCCCTGGCGGCCGAAATGACCGTCGGTTCGGCCGTGCAGGTCCCCTTCGGACGCCGCACGCTGACCGGTTACGCCGTCGGGCCGGGCCGTCCCGATCCCGGACTCGATCCCTCCGCCCTCAAGCCGGTCCGGGACGTGCTGGACCCCGGCCCGCTCTTCCCCGGCGACCTGCTCGAGACCTGCCGCTGGATCGCCGATTACTACCTCTGCAGCTGGGGTGAGGTGCTCCGGGCCGCCGTTCCCGAGGGGATCCAGGTCCGTTCGCGCCTGGTGGCCTGCCGGGGCCCGGCCGAGGCGGTTGAAGAGGCCCTCAACGGGGGAGGAGCCGCCGAGCGGCGGCTGCTGGAGGCCCTGGGCGAGGAGGAGCGGGCGGATGCCGTCACCCTGGGACGGAAAGCCCGGGTCCGCAGCCCGCATCACGTCCTGAGGCGGCTGGAGGAGAAGGGGGCGGTGGTGCTGAGCGAAGAGGTCCGCCGCAGCGGCTACGGGGCCGAGGAGGAGCTCCTGGTCCCCCTGGACGACGAGTCGGTGACCGCGGTCGGGTTCGAAGGGCCGCTCACCGCCGACCAGGAACGGGTCCTCGACCCGCTGCGGGAGGCCCTCACCCGGAAGGAGTTCCAGGCCGCACTGCTCTACGGGGTGACCGGGAGCGGCAAGACAGCCGTCTATGAGGACCTGGCCGCCCGTGCTCTGGAGCAGGGCCGCAGCACCCTGCTGCTGGTCCCCGAGATCGCCATCACACCCCAGACGGTGGCTCTCTTCCGCCATCGGTTCGGGGACCAGGTCGCCCTGCTGCACAGCCGGCGGCGGCCCCGCGACCGCCACCGGGAGTGGCGGCGGGTGCTGACCGGGGAGGCCCGGGTGGTCATCGGGCCGCGTTCGGCCGTACTGGCCCCGCTGACCGACCTGGGCGTGGTGATCGTGGACGAAGAGCATGAATCCTCCTACAAGCAGGCGGAGCCGAGCCCCCGCTATCACGCCCGGGACGTGGCCGTCTACCGGGCCCGTCAGAACGGTGCGGTCTGCGTGCTTGGATCGGCCACTCCGAGCGCCGAATCGTGGCACAACGTGCAGGCGGGGAGATATCTGCGGCTGGAACTCCCCGAGCGGGTCGCCCGGCGCCCCCTGCCCACCATCCGCCTGGTCGACATGGGCGCCGAACGACTGCCTCCGAAACCCAAGGAGGACGATCCCGCCCCCCGGCAGCCGGTGGAGGCGGGGGCCGGTCTCATCTTCAGCCGGATACTGGAAGAGGCACTCGCAGAGCGGCTGGCCCGCAGGGAACAGAGCATCCTCTTCCTGAACCGCCGGGGGTTCAGTCCGGCCCTGACCTGCGCGGTCTGCGGTCAGGCGGAGGAGTGCCGCAACTGCTCGGTCACCATGACCTACCATCGCGCCCAGGGCCAACTGCGCTGCCACTACTGCGGGGCGGTGCGCCCCCCCCCCGAGACCTGCCCGGCCTGCGGGTCCGACCGCCTCCGTTATCAGGGAGTGGGGACCCAGCGGGTGGAGAACGCCCTGCAGCTCCGCTTCCCCGACGCGCGGGTGCTGCGGATGGACTCCGACTCCACCCGCCGCCGCGGAGCCCACGCCGAGCTCTATCGAACGTTCGCGGCCGGGGAGGGGGACATCCTGCTGGGGACCCAGATGGTGGCCAAGGGATTCCACTTCCCGGGCGTGACCCTGGTCGGGGTGGTCTCGGCCGACGCCGAACTCCACCTGCCCGACTTCCGGGCCGACGAGCGCACCTTCCAGCTCCTGACCCAGGTGGCCGGACGGGCGGGGCGGGGGGAACGGCCCGGCGAGGTGGTGGTGCAGACCTTCGCTCCCGACAACCCGGGCATCGCCCGGGCCGTCGCCGGGGACTTCCCGGGCTTTATTGCAGATGAGCTGAAGGCACGTAAGAAGTTGTCATATCCTCCATACAGCAGAATACTTCGAGTATTACTTAAAAGCCGGGACGAAGCGGCGGCGGCCACTGCCGCACAGGTGGCGGTCCGTCGACTGCAGCCGGTCCTGCCCGGCTCGGTCCGACTCCTGGGGCCGGCCCCGGCCGCCCTCCATCGGGTCAATCGCTGGTATCGTGACCATATCCTGCTCTTCGGGAAATCGGCCCGGACACTGCGTCGCTGTGTGGAGGCGGCCGGCCTGCTCGAGGAGCGCTGGGGGAAGGTCGCCCTGGTGCTCGACATGGACCCGGCCGACGTACTGTAAGTGGGGGGCAGGCGGTCGGGGGTCCGGAATAGTCTTGACAGCGGGCTTTTCAGCCCTATCGTTGGGATTCGTACGGGCGGCCGGCCCGGCTGAGACCGAAAGCCGCCACCTCGCTTCGTACAGATTCCCGGATCACCATACTCCTGAATCGAAGCACGAACGACCAACCGCACTGGCCCCTCCTTCCGGTCCCGCCGATAGGCGCCGACCCCGGGCTGGTCAAACACGCCCCGGAGGCCCTACCTCCCTTCCGCGTTCCGCAAGAGGATATGAAATGGACCTGGCAGAACTCAAAGCGAAGAGCGTATCCGAACTCGCCGAACTGGCCCTGTCGCTGAACATCGAAGGTGTCTCGGGGCTGCGAAAGCAGGACCTCATCTTCCGCATCCTGGAGGCTCAGACCCAGAAGAACGGCAACATCTTCGCCGAAGGGGTCCTGGAGATCCTGCCCGACGGTTACGGGTTCCTGCGGTCGGCCGGTTACAATTACCTTCCCGGCCCCGACGACATCTATGTCTCCCCCAGCCAGATCAAGCGCTTCAGCCTGCTGACCGGTGATACCGTATCCGGCCAGGTCCGCCCCCCCAAGGAGAGCGAGCGGTTCTTCGCCCTGCTGCGGGTCGAGGTGATCAACGGGGAGACACCCGAAGCCGCCAAGCACCGGACCCTCTTCGACAACCTGACCCCTCTCTATCCCGACGAGCGGCTGAACCTGGAGAACCAGGAAGGCAACCTCTCGATGCGGATCATGGACCTGCTGGCCCCCATCGGAAAGGGGCAGCGGGGTCTGATCACCTCACCGCCGCGTGCCGGCAAGACCGTCCTGCTGCAGCAGATCGCCAACTCCATCGCCGAGAACCATCCCGAGGTGACCATCATCGTGCTGCTCATCGACGAGCGCCCCGAGGAGGTCACCGACATGCAGCGCACGGTCAAGGGCGAGGTGG
>CAYUVJ010000218.1:0-4826 GCA_964447955.1 uncultured Gemmatimonadota bacterium | reverse complement strand
TCGAAAAGCCCCATCTGACCCGATGCGGTGAGCCGGTCCAGGCGCACCCCCAGCAGCCGGACGGGACCGGGGCGGCCGGTGCGGACCTCTTCGAGCAGCCGACGGGCGGAGGGCAACAGGTCGGTGTCGACCACCGTCGGGCTGAGCAGCGTGGTCCCATGGGTGGTCGTGGAGAAGTCACCGAAGCGCACCTTGACCGTCACCCCGCCGGCCATGAGTCCCTCTTCCCGCAGTGCCGCGGCCGCCCGGTCGAGCAACCGGGCCAGCACCCCGGCCAGGACGTCGTCGTCGACGACGTCCCGGTCGAAGGTCGTCTCCCGGCTCACCGACTTGGGGGGCTCGCGCTCGGGGAAGTAGGTCGAGCCCTCCCCCCGGGCATGGGCGGCCAGGTCGGCACCGTGGGCCCCGAAACGTCGGACCAGCTCCGGCTCGGGGTAGCGCCGGAGGTCCTGGATGGTCCGGATCCCCAGTTCCTGGAGATCCCGTTCGACCACCTCCCCCACCCCGGGGATACGCCCCACCGGCAGGGGGTCCAGGAAGTCCTGCTCGCCCCCTGGCTCCACCAGCCGGATCCCGGCCGGTTTGGCCCGGCCCGAGGCGATCTTGGCGATCAGCTTGTTGGCCCCACCCCCGACCGAACAGGGCAGACCCAGTTCCTCCCGGATGGTCGTCTGGAGCCGGCGGGCGGCCTCCGGGACTTCCCCCCAGAGGCGCTCGGTGCCGCCCATGTCGAGGTAGGATTCGTCCACCGAGACCTTGTGGCGACGGGGGGTGAATCGCTCCAGTACCCCGTCCACCCGTTGGGAGTGTTCAACATAGGTCCCCATATCCGGGGGGACGCGCACCGCCTGCGGGCAGAGCCGTAGAGCCCGGGACATCGGCATGGCCGAGTAGACCCCGAAGCGGCGGGCTTCATAGGAGGCCGCCGCCACCACCCCCCGGCTCTCCGGCGCCCCTCCGATGACCACAGCCTGTCCGACCAGGTCGAGACGGCCCAGCCGTTCCACCGAGACGTAGAAGGCATCCATATCGACGTGGAAGATCATCCGACGGAGGTCAACGATCGAGTCTGACGGCTTCCGGAGGGGAAGGCCCAGGCCGGACGGTCTCCACTGGGACGACTTCCAGTGGGAACGCCGCCGGAGGAATCGCCTCCGGCGGGGTCGCACCCGGTGGCGGCGTCCCGGCCCCGGTCCCCTGCGGATCGAGCAGGACCGCCCCAGGTCCACGCAGGGCGGGCAGCGCGGTCCAGAGGCGTTCGAGCATCACCGCCGCCCCGTCGTAAGACCCGTCGACGGGCCAGGCGTCCCGCAGCCGTTCGAAGGCCCCCACCCCGTACTGGCGCACCATGCCCCGGGCCAGGAGCAGGAGGCGGGCATCCAGTTCCAGGGTCGAACGCGGGTCGTCCCGCGGGGGGGAGGCCTCGGCGGTGGCCAGGGAGACCGCCGCTGGCCGCAGGTAAACAGTCAGGAAACCGCTCCAGACCTCCAGGTCCTCCGCCGCCTCGGGATCGAGTTCCTGTCCCCGCGGGGCTTCCAGGAAGAGCCAGGCCGCCGCCGCCCCGACCAGCCGCTGCTGCCACCAGGCCGGGGTTCCGATCCGGAGCCCCTCGGTGAGCCGCTCGCCCACCACCACCCAGGTCCAGGCCCGGGCATAGGCGGCCGCCCCGGCGATCGAACCGCGCCCGGCAGCCACCAGGCGGCCCTTGTGCGCCAGGGGGGCCACCCGGAAGGCGGTCATGACCGCTTCGCTGAAGTCGGTCGCCGGACCGACCGCCAGCAGGGCGAGCCGGCCGTCGCTGCGGGTGCGCACAGCCGCCCCGGGGAACCCGTACCAGACCTCGGGATCCAGGGCTGTCCAGAGGGTCGAGTCGATCCAGAGCACCCCCCCGTCCGGCAGGCTTGCATCGAGGAGCCGGCGCCAGAAGGCCCGGGCCTCCAGCAGGCGAACCTGGAGTTCGCGCGCCTCGGAGCGTGTCACCGTCACACTCCCCGCCGGAAGCCCCTCTGCCGACGCCGCGAACAGGACGGGCAGCGGCGGATCGAGACGGATCAGCGGGAGTCCGGGGAGCAGGTCTGTGACATCGGGTTCACCAAGGACCTGCTGATAATGGAAGCTCGATGCCACCTCAGGAGTGAAGAAGGTAGAGACTACCAGTGGGGGGAGGATGGCCGACGAAGGCATCGATGACGACAGGCTGACGGTCTGTGACAGGATGGGTGGAGATGGCCGGGACGGGAAAAGGAGCAGGACCGGCGGCAGGAGCAGCGCTCCCAGCAGACCGACCGTGACGCTGGGGCGGAGATCGCTCGGAGCGCCAGCACGCCAGGAGAAGGGGCGTTTCATGCGTCGAACCGGACCGCTCCGTATCCGACCACCGAGCTGCGGTCCCCGCTCACCCGACCCGAATGGGTATAGGAGACGGTCTCCGCCCGGGTCGCGCCCAGGGCCTGGGCCGCCAGCATCACCGCCGCGACGGGACCGCCGCCGCAGGCCTCGGCCGCCCCCGAACGAAGTCCCTCGTGGAGGGCCCGAGCGCCGAAACCGGAGACCAGTTCAAGCGTCCGACCGTCGATCTCCTCGGCCTGGTGGTCGGGATGGAAATGGCTGAGGTCGGAAGAGGCGACCAGCAGCACCCGCCCGGGATCGGCCGCGTTGGAGACCGCAGTCGCGATCGCCCGGCCCAGCGCCTCGACCGTCCCCCATGACTGCTCGCCCATGGTCAGCGGGACGATCTCGGGAGTGGACCCACCCAGTTTCTGCACGAACGGGAGTTCGACCTCCAGGGCGTGTTCCTGCCGATGGCTCCCCTCGATCCAGTGGCCGGAGAGTGCCGCCCGGACCACACCGCCGCTGTGTTCGACGATCTCCCCGGCCAGGGCGATCGACACCGGACAGGGGCCGAGTGGCGTCCGGTACGCGGTGCCCGGGAAAAGACTGACTCCGTGAAAGGCCTCCAGGTGACTCGGGCCGACCAGCACGACGGTATCCCACTCCCCCCGCACGGTCGCGAACGCCTGCCCGGCGGTCGCGCCGCTGTAGTCGTAACCGGCGTGGGGGGCGACGACGGCCAACGGTCGCCGGGAGGAACGGAGGTGCGAGGGGGCGTCCGAGTTGCCGGCCGAGCCTTCCGCCGATACGGCAGGAGTCCCGCCGGCGACGCGGAGGAAGCCGTCGACCACTTCGGCCAGATGGTGCGGAGAGGAGGGATAGAAGAAACCGGCCACGCCCGGTGGACGCACTCCCTTCGAGTACTCCTCCATCATCTGAAGACCCCCATGATCTGGGACGTCGGAGACGCCCGTCCGGGGCTGGCCGCGGACCGGGACCAGCTGCAGACCGGGGCCGGCCACAGACCGGGACCCGACTATCCTCCCAGCAGCTGGTACTTCAACCAGAGTACCACGGTCACCCCGATGACGCCCAGGACCCCCTCATGCTCCCGATTGACCCAGGCCCGCCGGAAGGTGAAGTGCTCGCCGATCTCCCGGGGCGCGAAACGCCGCGGGACGAACCGCGGAGTGCACTCGGCCCACCTCAGATAGGCCTCCCCGAAGAACTCCTCCATCTTCTCCTCTTCCCGCCGGATGGTGCGGTGATAGAGCACGATGAAAAGGGTCAGCATGACCGCGATCATGACCGGACTGCGGGCCATGACCAGGAAGCCGACACCGATCAGTGCGGAACCGGTGTAGAGGGGATGGCGGACATGCCCGTAGATACCCTGGTGGGTCAGGGCCTTGTCCTTGACCAGCGACCCATTGGCCACGATGCGGATCATCTCACCCAGCACGACCAGCGGGAGTCCGGCCAGGATGGAACCCGGCGTGGGGCGGGCCAGGTAGAGGAGCAGCAGGGCTCCGGCCCAGCCCCAGGCCACCCGCCATCGGGTGGCGGTCAGATGGGTCAGCAGGCCGCTCTCGCGGCCGCCCGGCTCACCCATCGGTCTCCTCGTCCGCCTGGCGCCAGGCGGCATAGTCGCTCAGGATGGCGTGATGGTCGAAGGCCAGTTCCTCGGGGGGCGAAAGCTCGGCCAGGCGGACGACCCGCGCCTCGCCGGCGTCGTCTCCGGCCTGCAGCTCCCCCACCCCGCGGGCCAGGAAGACGGTGCAGATGGTATGGAAACGCGGGTCCCGCTCGGGATCGCTGTAGACGTGGAACTGCTCCAGCTCCTCCAGCTCGAGGTTGGTCTCCTCTTTCATCTCCCGGCGGACCGCGTCCTCGACGCTCTCCCCATAGTCGACGAACCCGCCGGGGATGGCCCAGCCGGGGGGCGGGTTGAGCCGCTTGATGAGCACCACCCCCATCACCCCCTCCTCGTCCGGGTAGCGGATGAGGCAGTCGACGGTAGGGAACGGGTTGATCCGCTGCGGGATCTCGGTCCCGCAGGCGGGACAGACGACGATGCCCTTCATCGGTTCCTCCTCGGTCGTGCATCCCATCGGGGTCGGACCATCAGGTCGTACCTGGCCGCGGTACTCAGCCGTTCCACCAGGTACGTCGGTATCGGCGGAGCCAGAGCCGCACGAACCCGAGCCCGGCCAGGAACCCGCCGACATGGGCCCAGAACGCGATCCCGCGCGAACCGCCCAGACCGCCCAGCAGCTGGAGCCCGAACCAGATGGCGATGAACCAGTAGGCCGGGATCTCCACCAGCGTGATGAAGAAGAAGATGACCAGGGTGAGCACCCGGGCGTGGGGGAAGAGGATGATATACGCCCCCAGGAGTCCCGAGACCGCTCCCGAGGCCCCCACCATGGGGTACATCGAAGTGGCGTTCAGGAGGATGTGCAGCAGGGCCGCACCCAGGCCGGTCAGCAGATAGA
>CAYUVJ010000217.1:0-4842 GCA_964447955.1 uncultured Gemmatimonadota bacterium | reverse complement strand
GGCCTACCCCTGCACCGACCTGAGCGGGGTGGGAGTGGCCTACAAGCTCGCTCTGGCCATGGCACCCCCCGATGCCGAGCCGGCCCTCATGGAGATGCTCGATCTGGTGGCGTTGGGCACCACCGCCGATGTGGTCCCTCTGGTCGGGGAGAACCGGGTATTCGTGAAGTGGGGGCTCATTCAGATGGCCCGGACCCGCTGGCCGGGTCTGAGTGCTTTGATCGACCGTGTCGGTCTGCGCCGCGAGGAGATCACCGCCAGTCAGGCGGTCTTTCACCTGGCTCCTCGCATCAACGCCGCCGGGCGCATGACCGATGCCGGGGAGGCGCTCGGCCTGCTGCTCACCGACGATCCCTTCGAGGCGGCCGAACTGGCCGGCCGCCTGGAGAAGCAGAACCAGGAGCGCCGCCGGGCCGATGGAGAGACCCTGCACCGGGCACTCGATCTGATCCGGGACCAGGGAGGAGTCGCCGATCGCCATGCCCTGGTGCTCTGCGCCGAGAACTGGCACCCGGGGGTGATCGGGATCGTGGCCAGCCGGCTGGTCGAGCGCTACCACCTGCCCACCGTGCTGGTATCCCTGGAGGGGGAGACGGGTAAGGGAAGTGCCCGGAGCATCAGCGGATTCGATCTCTACGACGCCCTGGCCGGCTGCGCCGAGCATCTGGAGGCTTTCGGCGGGCACCGCCATGCCGCCGGCCTGACCCTGAAGCGCGACCACGTGCAGGAGTTCATCGACGCCTTCGAGACCATCGCCCGCGACCGGATTTCGCTCGAGGAACTTGAGCCGACCATCGAGGTCGATCTGGAACTCACTTCCGACAAGTTGACCGACGGACTGCTGGAAGGGCTCAAACGGATGGAGCCGTTCGGGGCCCGCAACCGACGTCCGGTCTTCCTGGTCCGGGGAGCGAGGGTGGAGGGACGGCCCCGCCGGGTCGGTTCCGACCAGTCCCACCTGCGTTTCGCGATCGGCCGGGACGGGGCTCGGCCGGTGGATGTGATCGGTTTCGGTCTGGGGGAGCGGATCGTGGAACTCGACGGCGGTCGCGTCGACATGGTCTTCGCTTTCGAGGAGAACGAGTTCCGGGGGGTCCGCAGACCCCAGATCCGCCTCAAGGACCTGCATGCGGCCGCGTCGGTCGGGGCGGGTCCGGGGACGGCCGCCGATGCTTGATTCCCCCCCATACGGCCGGGTAGTCTGGCGTATGCCCGCCTGCGAGCCCGGTGCGAGGATACAACCGTGATACTACCTGAAGAGACCCTGATGCTGCGGGATGTGGTGCGGGATTTCGCCGAACATGAGCTCCGCCCCATCGCCGCCGAGATCGACCGGGACGAGCGCTTTCCCAAGGAGACCATCCCCAAGCTGGCTGAACTGGGCCTGCTGGGCATCACCATCCCCGAGGAGCAGGGGGGGAGCGGGATGGACACCCTCAGCTACGCGGTGGCCATCGAGGAGGTGGCCCGCGTCTGCGGCTCCACCGCCCTGATCCTCTGCGCCCACGTCTCCCTGGCCTGCCAGCCGTTGTTGCTCTTCGGGGACGAGGCTCAGCGGAAGCGCTGGCTCGGGCCCCTGGCAGCCGGGGAGATCCTGGGCGCCTACGGTCTGAGCGAACCCGACGCCGGCTCCGACGCCGGAGCCACTCGTACCGTCGCACGTCGGGAGGGGGACGAGTGGGTGGTGGACGGCACCAAGATGTGGATCACCAACGCTGCCCAGGCCGGGGTGATGGTCTTCACCGCCCGGACCGGGGGACAGACCAGCGGAGTGCATGACATCAGTGCGTTCCTGGTCGAACCGGGCACTCCGGGCATGGCGGTCAACCCCATCCACGGCAAACTGGGCTGCCGCGGCTCGACCACCTGCGAGGTGGTCCTGGAGGGGGCGCGGGTACCGGCCGGGAACCTGCTGGGTACTCCCGGCGAGGGATTCCGGCAGTTCCTGACCATCCTGGACGGCGGTCGCATCTCGATCGGCGCCATGGCGGTGGGACTCGCGCAGGGCGCCTACGAAGAGGCGCTGCGCTTCACCCAGGAGCGGGAGCAGTTCGGGAAGCCGGTCGCCAAGTTCCAGGCGGTCGCCTTCACGCTGGCCGAGATGGCCACCCGTATCGAAGCCGCCCGGGCACTGGTGCAGCAGGCGGCGGTCCTCAAGGAGGCCGGCCAGGACATCATCAAGGCCTCGGCCATGGCGAAATACTACGCCGGTGAGACCGCCCAATGGGTCGCCACCAAGGCCATCCAACTCCACGGGGGATACGGTTACACCCGGGAGTACCCGGTGGAGCGGATGTGGCGGGACGCCAAACTGACCACGATCGGCGAGGGGACCAGCGAGATCCAGCTGCTGGTCATCTCCCGGGAGATCCTCACGGAGCTATGAGCCGTTCGGCCTCCAGCGTCGACCTGGGTGGGCTTCGGCTCACCGTACTGGACGGGGGGACCTTCCGTCTGGACGGAGCCGCTCTCTACGGCATCCTCCCCAGGGTCTACTGGGAGAAGCTCAACCACCCCGACGAGGACAACCGGGTCCTGCTCTCGGTGGCTCCGATGGTGGTGGAGACGAGCGAAGGGGTCTTCCTGGTCGATCCCGGTCTGGGTTCGCAGTGGGGAGCCGCGGCCCGGGACCGTTTCGATCTGAAGGACCAGCGTCCCATCGAGATGATGCTGGCCGAAGCCGGGGTGGCTCCGGCACAAGTGGTCGGGGTCATTCTCACCCACCTGCACTTCGACCATGCCTGGGGAGCGGTCCACCCGCTCGCTGCCCGGGAGGCCTCGGGTGGGTCCGGCTGGGTGGATGATCTCTCCGGGGATCTGGAGACGGCACTCCCGTCGGCCCGGCTCTACGTACAGCGCGACGAGATCGCCGCCGCCCGTCACCCCGACCTGCGTACGGCCGGGCACGTCGTCCCCTCGGTCGTGACCGCTTACGAACAGGCGGGCCGACTCGAGATGCTCGAGGGATCGGTCGAACCGGCTCCCGGACTCCGTATCGAAAAGACCGGCGGACACACCGCGGGACACCAGGTGGTCTGGCTGGAGGGGCAGGAGGCCGTCTTCCTGCTCCCCGGTGACCTGGTCCCCACCGCCACCCACCTGCGGGGCGAGGTGGTCGAGGGACTCGACCACACCCCTGCGGTCTCCGCCGCGGCCAAGGCCGGTCTGCTGGCCCGGGCGGTGGATAGCAACGCCTGGCTGACCTTCTACCACGCCCCGCGCGTACGCTGGGGCCGGATCCGTTCGGGCCCCTCGGGGGCCTACAAGCTCGACGAAACCCATACCGTGAGTCCGGCGAGTCGGCGCGAGCACGACCGCTCCCGGTCGGTCCCACCGCAGGAGGCAGAACATGAGTGAGAAGGCGACGACCCCGGTGATCCTGAGCGCGGTGCGGACCCCCACCGGGTCCTTCCAGGGGACCCTCAGCCCGCTCGGCGCGACCCGGCTGGGATCCATTGCGGTCCGGGCCGCGATCGACCGGGCCGGGGTGCCCGACGCTTCGATCGACGAAGTTCTGATGGGGCACGTGGTCCAGGCCGGGTGCGGCCAGGCGCCGGCCCGCCAGGCGGCCCTGGGGGCGGGACTGCCCGGGGAGATCCCGGCCACCACGGTCAACAAGGTCTGCGGTTCCGGGCTCAAGACGGTGATGCTGTCCGCGAGCATGATCAAGGCCGGGGACGCCGCCCTGCTCGTGGCCGGCGGGCAGGAGAGCATGAGCAATGTCCCCTACGGCCTCAAGACGGCCCGCACCGGGTTCCGCATGGGGAATCAGGAGGTGACCGACCTGATGATCCACGACGGGCTCTGGTGCGGTTTCAACAACTGCCACATGGGTATCCTGGCCGAGTACACGGCCAAGAAATCGGAGCTGGGTCGGGAGGAGCTCGACCGCTTCGCCTTCGAGAGTCACCAGAAGGCCCTCCAGGCCCAGGCCGACGGGCACTTCGCCGATGAGATCGTCCCGGTCGAGATCCCCCAGCGCAAGGGGGATCCCAAGGTCATGGACGCCGACGAGACCCCCCGGGCCGACACCACCCTGGAAGTGCTGGCCAAACTGCGGCCGGCCTTCGAAAAGGAAGGCATCGTCACGGCCGGCAACAGTCCCGGACTGAACGACGGGGCGAGCGCCCTGGTGGTGTCCTCGCGAGCGCTGGCCGAGGAACTGGACCGTCCGGTGCTGGCCCGCATCACCGGCTACGCGCAGGCCTCGGTCCCGCCCAAGGAACTCTTCTACGCCCCGGTCTTCGCCGTCCGGAAGCTGTTGGACCAGATGGGAACCGACATCGACGCCTTCGACCTGATCGAGGCCAACGAGGCCTTCGCCGCCCAGGCCCTGGCCGACGGCAAGGAACTGGGTTGGGACTGGGCGAAGGTGAACGTACACGGCGGCGCCGTAGCGCTGGGACACCCCATCGGGGCCAGCGGTGCCCGGGTGCTGACCACGCTCATCTACGCTTTGCGCAGCCGCGGCGGGAAGACCGGTCTGGCCACCCTCTGTCTGGGCGGGGGCGGGGCGGTCGCGCTGGCGATCGAACTGGAGGGATGAGCACGGCGGCCTGCGTCGACCCGGGACGGGAACGCGGCCGAAGGGACCGCCGAGAAGACTTCGAGCGAAACATCCGCAACGCGTGAGCAGGAGGAGAACGGTGGCAATCGAACGATACGCGGTGATCGGGGCCGGCACGATGGGCAATGGGATCGCCCATGTGACCGCCCAGGCCGGACGGCAGGTGACCCTGGTGGACGTCTCCGACGAGATCTTGGAGCGGGCCCTGGGGACGATCGACAAGAACCTGGCCCGGCAGGTCAGGCCGTTCGCCAGGCCGGACAGGAAATACATCC
>CAYUVJ010000216.1:0-4867 GCA_964447955.1 uncultured Gemmatimonadota bacterium | reverse complement strand
GACGCCTTCTGGGGGTATCTGACCGGGGCCGAGTTCCTGACCGCCCTGTTGCGTTTGAACGGTCTCGACCCGGCTGAGGCGACCGAACGGACCGACCGGGCCATCGAACGGGTCGACATGGTCGAGGCCCGCGACCGGCGCATCGCCTCCTACTCCAAGGGGATGCGCCAGCGCATCAAACTGGCCCAGGCCATCGCCCACGACCCGCCCATCCTCTTCCTGGACGAACCGCTCAACGGCATGGATCCGTTGGGACGGCGGGCCACCATCGACCTGGTCCAGCAGCTGGGGGAGGAGGGGCGCACGGTGGTGGTCTCCAGCCACATCCTCCACGAGGTGGAGGCGATGACCGACACCATCCTGCTCATCAACCACGGCCGGATGCTGGCCGAAGGGAACATCTACGAGATCCGGCGGCTCATCGACACCCACCCCCTGCAGGTGACCATCCGCTGTGACAACGTGAACGTGCTGACCGCCCAACTGCTCGCCTTCGAGGACGTCAAGAGCGTCCATTTCGACCGGGAGCGTCATCAGCTCACCGTCGAGACCGTCCGCCCCGACGAGTTCCACCGCCGTCTGCCCGGACTGGCCTTGGAGCACGGGGTGAAGATCCACTCCCTCTGGTCGCCCGATGAGAGCCTCGAGGCGGTCTTCGGCTACCTGGTGAGGTGACAGATGGGCGCCCTGTTGAACCTGTTCCTGCGCAACGGGCTGAAGAGCCGGCGTACCTGGTGGATGGCCCTGCTAGGCCTGCTCCCGGTGGGTGGGGCGATGCTGCTCTGGCTGGTCCGCGACCTCATCGCCCGGGAGGGCCCGACCCTGTGGGGGCTCTTCCCCCAGTTCAGCCTGCTCCTCTTCCTGAACATCCTGCTGCCGCTGATGACGGTCTTCATCGGCACGGCCGTGGTGGCCGACGAGGTGGAGGAACGGACCCTGCCGTACCTGCTGACCCGCCCGGTGCCGCGCTGGTCGATCGTGCTGGCCAAGGCGACGGCCGGGTTCATCACCCTGGGGGTCGTCCTGACCCTCTCCCTGCTGGCTACCTACAGTGTCCTGGTGGTCTCGGAGGGGGTGGGGGCCTGGGGGCAGCACCTTGACTTCCTGCTCAAGGCCGAGGGGGTCCTGCTGCTGGGGCTGGCCGCCTACCTGGCCCTCTTCACGCTGCTGGGGGGGCTGCTGAAGCGGGCGGTGCTCTTCGGGCTGCTCTTCGCCTTCGGGTGGGAGCGGTTCGTGGCCGTCCTGCCGGGCAACGTCAAGCTGGCCACCATCATCCACTATCTGCACCGCCTCTTCCCCTTCGGCGAGGGAGGGCGGGGGGGCGACATCCGCAGTCTCCTCTTCGGCGCCCCGGCCCCGCCCCGGGAGATCTCCGAGGTGACCGCTCTGCTGGTCCTGGTCGGGATGACCATCGTCTTCGCCTTCCTGGCCGGCCGCTTGCTCAGCCTGAAGGAGTACCGGCTGGAACAGGGGGAATGAGCTCACTCCGGCAGGTTCTTGAAGACCTCCTGGAACCTCTCCTTGTACGCCCGGTAGGCATCCCTGCCGGTCCCGGTCAGCCGGATCATCGTGGTGCTCTTCTTGCCGACGAACGACTTGGTGATGGCCACATAGCCCCCCTCTTCGAGGGTGCTCAGATGGGCCGAGAGGTTCCCCCAGGTCAGGCCGGTCATCTTCATCAGGAAGATGAACTCGGCCTCTTCCACCACGTAGAGCGAGGTCATCACCATCAGGCGGGCCGGGCCGGCCTGGCCGGTGGGACGGCCGGCGGTCTCCTGGTCGGTTGCGCCGGTCCGCGCCGCTACCCGAACATCGTCCTCATCTTCATCGACAACATGGGCTGGGGGGACGTGGGGGTCTCCGAGAAGTTTCGGGGGCACAGCGCCCGGGGGCCTGGATCTTCCTGCCCCGTCGCGTCAGCTTCACCCTCTCCAGGGACGGGGGGGCAGGCCTGGCTGTTCGTGGACGAGATCGTGGTGGAGTAGGAGGAAACAGCAGCCCGCCCTCACTCCCGTCGCAGGGCTTCCACGGGGTCGGCGGTGGCCGCCTGCCAGGCCGGCCACAGGGCCGCTCCGAGCGCCGTCGCGACCATCAGCAGGGCGACCGCGCCGAACGTCAGCGGATCGGTGGTCGGGACCTCGAACAGCATGCTCTCCAGGAAACGGGTCAGACCGAAGGCCCCGGCGGCACCTAGGACGACCCCCAGCAGGGTGAGCCGTCCGCTCCGTCCCAGCACCATCCGCAGCAGCCGGGCCCGGTCGGCTCCCAACGCGGTACGGATGCCCATCTCCCGCCGGCGCCGGCCCACGCTGTAGAGCATCGATCCGTAGATGCCCCCGGCCGCCAGCAGGATGGCCACCACGGCGAAGGTTCCCAGCAGGGCGGAGTAGAACTTCGGGACGGTCAGGGATTCCGAGACCCGCTGCTCCAGGAGGAAGATGTTGGGCAGGGGCATGTCCGGGTCGAGCGCCCAGACGGCCTCCCGCAGGGTGGGGATCATGGCCCCGGGGTCACGCTCGGTCCGGACCAGCAAACAGGTCATGGGGATGTCGGATCCGTTCCTCTCCCAGGGCAGGTAGATGGTCTCCTGGGAGCCCTGGTCCAGACCCCAGGCGTGCAACCCCGAGACGATGCCCACGATCCGCATCTCCCGGACCTCGTCGGTTGCTCCTCTCACCAGTCTGCCCAGGGCGTCCTGACCGGGATAGAGCTGCTCGGCGTAGCTGTCCGAGACGACGATCGGCACCGGTTCGGCCGTCTCGTCCCCGGGTTCGAAGGTGCGGCCGCGCAGGTCGACCCCAAGCAGGTCGAAGTAGTCGGAGGTGGCCGGATGGAGCATGGTCGAGATCCGGCGCTTCTCACCCTCCGCGGTCTCCCAGGAACTCTGGAACCAACCGGAGCGGCCTTGCCCGAAGTACTGGAACGGGATGGTGATGGCTGCGGCTGCCCCGACCACCCCGGGGAGGTTCTCGAGCCGTTCGTCGACGCGCTGTACGAAGGCCGCGCGCGTCTCCTCGGGATAGCGCTCCCCCTCCAGGCTCAGTTCGATCCCGACCAGACCGGCGGGGTCGAACCCGGGGTCCACCAGCTGCAGACGGACGAAGCTGTTGATGAGCAGTCCGGCGCCGGTCAGCAGGACGAGGGCCAGGGCGATCTCGGCCACGACCAGTGCGTTGCGCAGCCGGCCGCGGTCCCGGTCCTCACCCGACCGCACGCCGTCCCGGAGCATGCCGGACACATCGAGCCGGCCCGCCCGCCGGGCCGGGACCAGTCCGAAGAGCAGTCCGGTCAGCAGGGAGACGCCGACGGCGAAGGCCAGTACCGGGCCGTCCACGGCGATCCGCTGGATGAGCGGGATGTCGCCCGGATTGAGCACCTCGAAGGCCCACACGCCGGCGAAGGCCAAGACGACCCCCAGCAGGCCGCCGATCAGGCCCAGGAGCGCGCTCTCGGTCAGCAGCTGGGAGAGGATACGGCCCCGCCGGGCGCCCAGGGCCGAGCGGACGGCCACCTCATGGATCCGCTCGGTCCCGCGGGCCAGGAAGATGTTGGCCACGTTGGCGGTGGCGATGAGCAGCAGCATGCCGACCGCTCCCAGCAGGAGCAGGAGGAGCTGCCGGGTCTCACCGACCAGGGCGGTCTGAAGGGGGGCCAGCTCGACCAGGGCCGGCTCGTCCCGCCGGGTATGGAGGTCAGGGTTCTCCTGGGCCAGAACCTTGATCCGCTCGTTGAGCTCGGTTTGGGCACCGGCCACCGTCAGACTGGGCATGACCCGCCCGTAGATGTCGAGCATCCAGATGTTGGGGCTGAACCACCTCTCCCAACGCGGGTCCATGGCCAGCCAGAGGTCTATCTCCTTGCCCTGGAATCCGTCGGGTGAGGTGAAGCCGCGGTCCAGGACCCCTATCACCTCGGTCGGCTGGTCGTCGATGGTGAGTACGCGGCCGACCACGTCCGGGTCCCCGCCGAAGAGATGCTGCCAGGCGCCCCAGCCCAGGATCCCGCAGGTGGGGGGGCCCTGGAAGTCCTCGGCGGTGAAGAGCCGACCCCGCAGGACCCGGGTGCCGAAGAGCTCCAGGAATCCAGGTGTCATCAGACCCCCACGCAGCTCGATCGGCTGGGCCCCGCCGGTGTAATCGATGTCCTTGGTGAAGACCGCGGACAGGGTCTCGAAGGAGGTGCTGTGCTCCTGGTAGTCCACGAACCGGGGAGCGGGGTAGCTGGGGTTCTGGAAGTAGGCGATCCGCTCCGGTTCAGGGTAGGGAAGCCGTTTAAGGAGCACGCCGTCCACCACGCTGAAGATGGTGGTCGTCGCCCCGATGCCCAGGGCCAGGATGAGCACGGTGACGGCCCAGAAGCCGGGAGCGAAGCGGATGCTCCGCAGGGTGTATCGGATGTCCTGTCGCAGGTCAGCCAGCATGTCCTCACCTCACCGAGGGGGTCGTGGGTGGTGTCACCTCATTGAACGACCTGGAAAGCGGAGCTGTTGCTATAGAAATCAGATGGAGCGTCGCACCGCCGGTTCCAGATGCCGGGGGTTCCCTGTCGGACCGGGGGGGCGACCGGATGGTCGTCTTCAGGCCGTGATCAGTCTGATCCCTGCAGCCAGGCGAAGGCCTCCGAACGGTCCCGGAAGCTGCGGTACTGGACGTTCGTGGGGGCATCACCCCGAAGATCGGCCAGCATCTCGAACATCCTGCCCATCCCGAACGCCAGGTCGGAAGGCAGCAGCAGAGCGGTCCGTCCGTCGTTCCGGCGGTCTGTATAGCGGAGGGTGGACTGCACCAGGGATGCGACCTCTTCGGCCTTGATCCGGCTGAGGTCGGCAGAGGAGAAATCCCAGAGGATCAACCTCGTCCAGACTCCG
>CAYUVJ010000215.1:0-4879 GCA_964447955.1 uncultured Gemmatimonadota bacterium | reverse complement strand
TAAGGACCAACTCGAGCGGGCCTCGGTCCGTGCTAGCCGCGAACGCCAGCCGCACATTGCTGCCCGCGCCGGCCGAGGCCGCATGACGGTGCCCCCGGCCCTCGCGCCGCCGGTCGATGAAATCGGCCGGGAGCGGGGTTCGCGCGACATGGACGTCCCGCAGGTCGAGGTAGATGGCCAAATGGGTCCGTCCGTCGGCCCCCACCCGGACGTCGATGACCCGGCCGTCCGCCGGGGCGAGCGCGGCCGCAGCCGGCGTCCCCGGTGCGGGCTCCCGCTCCGGGTCACGGAAGAACCACAGACCCAGCAGGGTGCCTGCCAGCCCGGCCAGGGTCAGACCCCACCCCAGACCGACTATCCCGAGCAGAACCAGGACCAGACCGATCGCGGTCACTCCGACCGCGCCGAACACCGGTCCCCGGCCCCCGACGGCGATCCTCACGTCCGGTCCGTCAATCCCGGCCCAGCCCCACGCGATCGAAGATCACCCCCACGTGCGACAGCTGCCGGCGGGCGTCGAAACACGCTTCCAGGGTCCGGGCATCGAGCCGTTCACGGATCCTGGGATCGGCGGTGACGAGGTCGCGGAAGGTGGCCCGCCGTTCCTCCCAGGCTTCCATGGCGTTCTCCTGAACCACCTGGTAAGCCTCCTCCCGTGTCATCCCGCTTGCGACCAGGGCCAACAGGACCTCCTGGCTGAAGACCAGTCCTCCCATCCGTTCCAGGTTCGCCTGCATCCGCTCCGGATAGACCCGCAGACCGGTGATCACCTCGGTCATCTTGGCCAGCATGTAGTCGAGTGCAAGGCAGGCGTCAGGCAGGATGACCCGTTCCGGCGCCGAGTTGGTCAAGTCGCGTTCGTGCCATAGAGCGACGTTCTCCAGCCCAACCTGAGCCCAGCCGCGTAGCAACCGGGCCATCCCGGTCACCCGCTCGCAGATGATGGGGTTGCGTTTGTGCGGCATGGCCGAGGAGCCTTTCTGTCCCTGGCGGAACCCTTCCTCGGCTTCCAGGATCTCGGTCCGCTGCAGGTTGCGGATCTCGGTGGCCAGTTTCTCCAACGTGGCCCCGATCCCGGCCAGGACCGATACGAAGTGGGCGTGCCGGTCGCGCTGGACGACCTGGGTGGAGACCGGAGCCGGAGTAAGACCGAGGCGGTCGCAGACGTAGATCTCGACCGCCGGTTCGAGATGGCCGAACGTGCCGACCGCGCCCGAGATCTTCCCCACCGCCACCCCCCGGATGGCCGCCTCGAGCCGTTCGGCGTGCCGTCGCAGTTCGTCGTAGTAGACCGCCAGCTTCAGGCCGAAGGTGATCGGCTCGGCATGTACGCCATGGGTGCGTCCCACGCAGACGGTGTCCCGGTGCTCCCGGGCCCGCTCCCCGATGGCCGCCCGCAGTCCCTCCACCCCGGCGGCCAGGACCTCGCCGGCCTCCTTGAGCCGCAATCCCAGGGCGGTGTCCGACATGTCGTAGCTGGTCATCCCCAGGTGGATATAGCGGCTCTCAGGACCGACGTGCTCGGCCACACTGGTCAGGAAAGCGATCACGTCATGCCGGACCTCAGCCTCGATCTCCGCGATGCGACCTAGGTCGAAGGTAGCCTTCTGCTTGATGATCTCGACCGCCTCCGGCGGGATCCGGCCCAGGTCGCGCTGGGCCTCGCAAGCCAGGATCTCGACCTGGAGCCAGGTCTCGAACTTGTGTTCCTCGCTCCAGATACGGCCCATCTCCGGACGCGTGTAGCGTTCGATCATCGTCCGCGGTCCTCTCTCTCGCTCAGGTGTCCCTGCCCGGGCCCCGCCGGCTCAGTGGCCGCTCCGGCCCGGGTCCTCTTCCAGGATCAGGGTGATTTTGCGTCGCCGGTGGTCGGGGTACGACAGGTACTCCAGTTCCACCTCGTCACCGATCTCCTTGCGTACCAGGACCGCTTCCAGGTCGCGCTGACCTCGCACCGGTTCGCCGTCGACGCTGATGATCACCACCCCGGTGCGCAGACCGGCCCGCTGGGCCGGGCCACCATCATCCAAACTGGTGACCACCGCCCCGACCGCTTCGGCGACGTTGTATCGCCGGACCGTGATCCAGGTGTTGTCATCGGTGCCCATCCCGACCCAGGTCCGCCTGATCCGTCCGAAGGACCGGATCTGCTCCAGAGCCTTGGCCACCTCGTCGATCGGGATGGCGAAACCGATGCCGACCGAGCCCCCGCTCTGGCTGAGGATGAAGGAGTTGATGCCGATCACTTCGCCCAGGGCGTTGACCAGCGGACCGCCCGAGTTGCCCGGATTGATGGCCGCATCGGTCTGGATGGTGCTGGGGAAGTATCGGGTCACTCCTCCGGAGGTGGTGACGAAGGAACGTCCGATCGCGCTGACCACCCCGACCGAGACCGAGGGCTGGGGGTCGCGCAGGTCGAACCCGAAGGGGCTGCCGATCGCGATGACCCACTCTCCCACCATGATGTCGGTGGTCTCACCCAACTCGGCCACCCGGATGTCTTCGGGGGGATCGATCTTGAGCACGGCCAGGTCGCGGCCCGGGTCGGTGTCGACCACCACCCCTTCGAATCGTTGACCGTCGGCCAGCTGGACGGTGATCCGGTCGGCGTTGCCGACCACATGGTCGTTGGTCACCACGTAACCATCCCGGCTGACGACGATCCCGCTGCCGAGACCCTCCCGCTCCTCGGAGCGCGGACCGTAGAGGAGTTCGTCGAAGGAGAGGGAACGCCGCTGGATACGTTCGGTCACGAAGACCGTGACCACGCTCCCGGTGACCTTCTCGGTAGCCGTGACGATGGCCGTGCGCCGCCCCTGTGCAATCGGGTCCTGCGGAGAGGACTCGGCCGGGGCGGCTGCCTGCGGACCGTCACCGGTGTCCCCCGGAGCCGGGGAGGTGGTCCGGAGCGAGGCCGGGCGGGGAACGGCGGTCTCGGTGGCGCCCCGGGTCGGCCCGCCGCCCAGCGCCTGCAGGACGAACACGCCCGCCAGAGCGCCTACAGCCAGGCCGAAGAGCACACTCACCGACCAGGAAAGGAAAGTGCGGTTCATACCTGGTTCACTCCCCGGATGCGTTCGGGTTCCCGCCCTCTACCGCTCCCCCCACCACTCAGAGCCGTCCCGATTTGCGGGCGTCGGCCAGGAACTTCTCCAGACCGAGGTCGGTCAGCGGGTGCTTGAGCAGCTGCATCATGACCTTGTGCGGGACCGTCACTACGTCGGCGCCCATCCGGGCCGCCTCCACGGCGTGGAGGGGATGGCGGATGCTGGCCACCAGGATATCGGTCTCGAACAGGTAGTTGTCGAAGATCTGGACCAGGTCGGCGACCAGGTCCATCCCCTCGTGCTGGATGTCGTCCAGTCGGCCTACGAAGGGGCTGACGAAGGCGGCACCGGCCTTGGCGCACATGACCGCCTGGATGGGATTGAAGACGAGCGTCATGTTGACGCTGACCCCTTCGGCCGAAAGGACCTTGCAGGCCTTCAGCCCGTCGGCCGTAGTGGGCAGCTTGACCACGATGTGCTCGTGCAGGGCGGCCAGGCGGCGGCCCTCTTCCACCATCCCCTCCCGCTCGGTGGCCAGGACCTCGGCCGAGACCGGACCCCCGACGATCTTGCAGATCTCGGTCACCAGTTCGTCGTGGTCCCGGCCCTCCCTGGCGACCAGCGAGGGGTTGGTCGTGACCCCGTCGAGCACCCCGAGGTCGTGGGCCTCCCGGATCTCATCCAGGTTGGCGGTGTCGAGGAAGAATCGCATGAATCGGCTCCGATCGGGTCGTCTAACTTGATGTGCTACATTATCTGTTCACGGTAACGCACATCATGGTAATCGATTGAGTAGGTCTTCCGGATACTCCACACGCTCCAGGAAGAGGCCATGCGCCGGTGCGGTCAGCCCGGCCTCGGCCGGCCCCGGGTGGTCTATCCGGGCGGTGAGGTCGTCCCGGTCCCAGCGACCCCGGGCCAACTCCACGAGTTCCCCCACCAGCCGCCGTACCATGTTGTGCAGGAAGCGGTTGGCGGTGATACGGAAATTAAGGAGCTCCCCTGACCCCTCCAAGGTGAATCCCCGCACGTGGCAGCGGGTGTGGTCCATCTCCCGGCTGTGCCGTCCGAACCATCCGAAATCGTGCTCACCCCACAGCAGTGGCAGGGCCTGGTGAACCCGGTCCAGGTCCAGGGACCCCTCGACCAGCCAGTGGGTCCGACGTTTCAAGGGAGCCGGCCGGCGGACGATCTGATAGCGATAGGTCCGGCTGAGGGCCGAGAAACGGGCATGGAAGTCCTCCGGGACAGTCACCAGACGATGGACGGCGCAGTTCGGTCTGAGCAGACCGTTCAGTCGTTTCCGCAGGTCGTCCAGGTCGGTCCCCTCCGGGACCTGCGCATGGGCGGTCTGGGCTTCGGCATGGACCCCGGCATCGGTCCGGCCCTGTCCGACCACCCCGACCGGCTCGCGCAGAATGGTACGGAGCGCACCCTCCAGGGCCGCCTGGACCGTAGGCTCTTCCCGCTGCCGCTGCCAGCCGTGATAGGCCGAACCGTCGTACTCGAGTTCCAGACAGACTTTCTGCGCCACCCTGGGCAACCTCCCGGGCACTCCTCCCCTTCCCCTGGAGCGGGCACCCCTTTCCGTTTGACTGCCCCCGACCCCGTCATTATGATGCCCCCGCTCGCGTGGGAACTATGGTCACGACGTCGTTCGAGACGTCTGTGGAGGGTATCGGGTGTGAACGCTCTAAAACAGCTCGTCGGCTACATCCTGCTGCTCTTGCTGGCTTTCGTCCCGGCCATTATAGGCTACTGGTTCGAAGCTGGAAGCAACGAGTTGGGCATGCTCTACGTCAGCTCCCTGATCTGGATCACCCTGCTCTGGT
>CAYUVJ010000214.1:0-4881 GCA_964447955.1 uncultured Gemmatimonadota bacterium | reverse complement strand
CTACGTTGCTTGACTGGCCCAGCACCTCGCCCAGGCTCATCCGCCCGTGGGCGTGTGTGTCGCGGATCTCGGCCCCGACCAGCTGGATCACCCCGTTGCCGCCGTCGATGGTGTCGGCCGGGCTGAAGCGCCCGGCGTCCAGAGCAGCGGCGAAAGTCACGATCTTGCTCACCGAACCGGGTTCGAAGGGATCGGTCACCGCCCGGTTGCGGCGCTCTGGGGCGGCGGTGGTCTCAGGCCGGTTGGGGTCGTAAGAGGGGACGTTGGCCATGGCCAGGACCGCCCCCGTGCGCGGATCGAGCGCGACCGCGGTCCCCCCCTTGGCCTCGGAGAAGGCGACCCCGCGGGTCAATTCCTCCTGCACCACCTCCTGGATGACGGCATCCAGGGTCAGATGGAGGCGTAGACCATCCATCGGCTCTTCGCGGGTCTCGCCCAGTCCGGGGATGGGGGCCCCGGTGGCGTCCACCTGATGGATGAGACGTCCCGGCTGTCCGCGGAGGAACTCCTCGTACTTCCGTTCCAGACCCTCCATGCCCTCGCCGTCCACGCCCACATGTCCGATGAGCTGGGCGGCCAGTTCCCGGCGCGGATAGGTCCGGCGGTACTCCGTCACGATCTCCACCCCGGCGGGCAGGCGGTGGGGCGCGGGGGGTTCACTCAACAGTTCCTGCCGCCGGGCGACGTAGAAGAACCCGCTGTGGGACTCGATCTGCGACCGCCAGTGCCGAGGTCCGTTACCCAGCAGGGTGTCCAGCAGAGCGGCCACCGTCGCCGGCTCTTTGACCAGACGGGGATGGATGCCGACGGTGTGGAGCAATCGGTCAGCGGCCAGCAGACGCCCGTGGGTGTCCACGATCTCACCGCGGCGGGAGGGTAGGGTCACCTCCCGGAGATGTTGCTCCTGGGCCCGTTCCCGGTAGCGGCGGCTCTGCAGCACCTGGATGTCGAGCAGGCGCCAGACCAGACCGGCCCAGACCAGCGTGAACAGGAGGGCGAAGAGGCGGATCCGCCCGGGGTGCGGGAAGAGGACACGCACGGCTCAGCGTCTCCCGGTACTGTCGGGGAGGGCGTCGGAAGGAGCGATCTCCCGGGCCCAGGCGCGGGGATTGATCTGCTCCTGCAGACCCTCGACGGCCATCACCAGGGCGTTCTCCAGGTAGGTCCATACCGAGGGACGCGGACCGGTCAGTACGGGGGAGACGGCGATGACCTCGATGGGACTGTCGGGGAAGACCAGACCGAGACGGAAAGCTTCTTCCACCACGTGACCGCTGCCGCGCAGATCGGCCATCTCGAGTTCGAGGCGATCGACCTCCCGCTGCAGACCCTCGTGTTCCACCTGCAGGGTCTCGAGCCGGCCGGCGGCCTCCAGGGTCTGTTCCCGACCCCACAGATAGACGAGCGCGAAGAGGAAGACCAGCGCGAGCAGATACATCCCCCATCCGTCCCGTCCCCGGGAGGAGGAACGGCGGGCCCCCGAACGTTCGATGGAAGGACGCTTCCTGCTCATACTGCCACCCCTTCAGCCGTTCTTGCAGCGGCCCGCAGTCTGGCGCTGCGGGACCTCGGATTCGCGGCCACCTCCTCTTCGGATGGCCGCACGGCGCGGGGAGTCAGCACCTTCAGGAGCGGGGACCGCCCGCAGGCGCAGACCGGCAGGTCGGGGGGACAGACACACCCCCGGGCCCGGTCCCGGATGAAGTGCTTCACCCGACGGTCCTCCAGCGAGTGGTAGGCAATCACCACCAGCCGTCCTTCGGGGCGCAGCACCTCGACGGCTCCGACCAGCGCTGCTTCGAGCTGGCCGAGTTCGTCGTTGACCCGGATCCGCAGCGCCTGGAAGACCTGACTGAGCGCCTTGGTACGCGCCGGCGGCGGAACGTGGGCTTCCACGACCTGCCGCAGGTCTCCGCTGCGCTGCAGGGGAGCTTCGGCCCGTCGCCGTACGATCGCCCTGGCCAGGGCACGGGCGTTCGGGACCTCACCTCCCTCCCGGAGCAAGTCGGCCAGCGTGCGTTCGTCCAGCTCCGCAAGCAGGTCGGCCGCCGTGACCGGCAGGTCCGGGTCCATGCGCATGTCGAGCGGTGCATCCTCCCGGTGGGTGAAACCGAGGCGGGGATCGTCGATCTGCCGGGAAGATACGCCCAGATCGAGCAGGACACCGTCCACCGGGCTCAGGCTCTTCTCCTCGGCGATCCGCGCCAGTCCGCCGAAGGCCCCCCGTTGGACGATGACCCGCTTGTCCCCACCGACACGCATCCCCAGGACCCGCAGCGCCCCGGGGTCGCGATCCATGGCCAGCACCCGGCCTCGGTCTCCGAGTGCAGCCAGCAGGCGGCCGGTATGGCCGCCCCCTCCGGCCGTTCCGTCGATGTAGCGGCCGTCGCGCCGGGTCACGAGGAGCGCGATGGCCTCATCGAGGAGGACGGGGATGTGATACGGCGCGGGCCCTTCAGGCTCCCGCGATGCCAAAGCTCGCCAGCGCTTCCGTGGACGAGCTGTAGACGTCGATCAGCCGGTCGGCGCCTACGAACTGGAAGGCGTCCGCCACGGTGCCGTGCAGACCGGTCACCTTGACGTCGCCGCCCGAACCACGGATCCGGAACGCGCGCTCACTCAGCAGCCCCACTCCCCGGTAGCTGATCTCGTGGACCCCGTCGAAGTCGAGGATCAGCCTCCGTACTTCCCGTTCCTGGAGCCGCTGCATAAGGTTGTCGAGTTCCACCATGGCCAGGGCCGTGATGTCTCCCTCGAGATGCAGGATCCGGACCCCGCGCACTTCCTGCTCGCTGCACGTCATGCTCTACCGCCTCCGCGTCTTGATGGGGCGTCCGTCCACCCGGCCGGCCGCCGGACGAGGGGGCCAGCGGCCCCGCTCAGAACACCACGTCCTTGGCCAGCTCCTCGAACGACTGCTCGATATCGCCGACGTATTCGGCGAACACCTGCGGGTTCCACAGCTCGATCCGCTCCAGGGCCCCGTTGATGAGAACTTCCTTGTCCAGCCGTGCCCACGCGATCAGGTGCGGCGGGATGAGGATGCGTCCCTGCTTGTCGCAGGTCGACTCGGCGGCGTTCATCAACAGGATCCGGACCACCTTGCGCACGTTCTCGTTGGTGATCGACTGTTCCCGCAGGAGGATCTCCTTGCGCTCCCACTCATCCAGGGGGAAGACGAAGAGGCAGTGGTCGAACCCGCCCGTGACCACGAACGTCTCCCGGGCCTCCGGCGTGAGGGCACGCCGGAAGCGGGCCGGGATATTCACCCGCCCCTTTTCGTCGAGGGTGTAACTATATTGGCCACGGAATGCCGACATGGTACCCGGTCGCTTCCTCGCTGTTTCGTGTTGCGACTACTTACCCACTATTACCCACTATTACCCACGTGCGGCCCACAATAGCCCTCCCTGCGGAAGGGCGTCAAGCCGTTTTCCAGAAAAATCTCACGTGATACTCGAAGGGGCCGAATCACGCCGAGACGCGTCTGGACGCGCCTCCGTGACACCCCGGGGTCACCCGGGGGTCAGGGAGGCACTACGGAGTGGGGATCTGTGGGGAGAGAGGCTCAGCCCAACAACGGTTTCCAGAGGACCGTGATGACGATCTCCGGGGCGCCGATACGTCCTTCCAGCACATCGTAATAGGAGAGTTCGCGGTAAGGGGCGGATTCGTCGTTGTACCAGCGCAGCAGCATCCTCCCCCACTTGTCCACCGGGAACCGGTGGCTGCCCACCTGGAGATAACGACCGGGTTCGAGTCGCAGTCCGGTCTCGGAGATATCGTTCATCTCCATGTAGAGACGCAGGGCGGCCGAAGGGATGATCAGGTCCCCGTATCGGACGAGCAGCGGCTGCGCTCCTCAACGGACCAGATCCCGTTCCGTAACCTCCTTAGACTACCCGGCCATAGGGCACGCAACAATCCGTTCGGCGGCGGGAGGAACTTCAGAGGTTCCAGAGGTAGGTCAGCTTGAGCAGCAGGATCCGGTCCGTGCTCCGCCACGCTCCGCCGTCGTAGCTCTTCTCCCAACCGTCGTTCCAGACCAGGTAGAGCCAGGAGCGTGGGCGGTAACGCCAGGCCAGGAGCAGGTTGAGGTTGCCCATGTCACCAAACGGCGACGACTCATCCAGCTGAAGGAACAGCTTGCAGAGCGTCCTCACGGATGGTGTCCAGGTCAGTCGACCCGCGAATACCACGCCTTCGTATTTCCACGAAAGGGGGTACACAGCTGGGAGAACAATCGATGGATCGGCCGTGATCAGGTGACGGGTGAATTGAAACTCACTCCTGAAACGAGGCTCCGGCTGCCACCAGACCGAACCGAACACGGACCGACGCGTGCCGGTGTAATAGGGTCCCCCGGCCAGCGTAATGTTCATGCCGAATGCCCTGGAGGCATCCGTACTGACGAAAAAGAAACCGTCGGTCCAGTCGTAGGCCTTCCCAAGTACGGGCACGACACCGCGGATGTAAAAAAGAGTCTCGATATCTTCGTAGCGGTTGTCTGCGCCGGCGACGATCACACCGCCGTTATTCAGATTCAGGGATATCCCCGGGCTGATCGAGCGGCTCTCGAGCCGGCCGTCGGGCCGGGTGAAGTAATCGGTGTCGGCGAACAGAACCGTCTGCCGGACGCCGGGCAGGCGGGGCCGGGGGGACCAGGAGAACTCGGCGGTGTTGCGCAGTGTGCCGGTGCGCCGGACGAAGCCCAGGTCGTCCGCCCAATTCTCGTCCACATAGAGGTTGATCAGGTTCACTCCCCACAGGTCGGTGTTCCAGGAGTAGTTGAGCGAAGCGGCCGGTGCCGTCTTCCCCTCCCCCCGGCTCGAGCCGGCCACGAAGGCCGTGACCTGGGTATTCCGAAAGAGGGAGAAGACG
>CAYUVJ010000213.1:0-4897 GCA_964447955.1 uncultured Gemmatimonadota bacterium | reverse complement strand
AACTGTCCGAAGGGCAGAAGCTTAGATGGAAAGACCTGAAATCCGATGGACTGCACATTTCCAGCACGACTACTACAAGCGTTCGAACAGTACCCATTCATCCGCAACTCAAAGAGATTCTCAACAAAAACGGTGATCGTGACTCCGAGTACTTATGTGGAGTGGTCGCAGAATGGGACCGTGCGCGAGTCTCCGTATATGCGACTCGCACCTTCAAGAAGGCTGGTATCCAGAACGCGAGTTTTCAGACCTTGCAGCACACCTTTGCATCCAATTTGGTGAAGAACGGCTATTCGATAAGTACAGTGGCCAAGTTGTTAGGATTCGCCGATGAGCGAATGGCCAAACGGTACCTATACCTCTTCCCTGATGACTCCAAGGACGCCGTCAATTCCCTCGACTTCAGCGAGTAGAGCGTCAAGAATGGACTACCCACTTCAACGAGCAGGTGCTGAGTAACACAACACTGGATCTAATCTGGCCTTATCTCAACGGCCTGCTGAATAGCGTCACCTACCCCTTCCAGTAACTTCTGCCCATGTTCCTCCAGGGCAGTCCGCGGCTGGTTCTCTGCAAGCCGGGCATAGACCCGGGTAGTATTCGGATCAGAATGGTTTAGGACCTTTCCAATCAACTCCAGAGAGTGACCAGACTGGGCCATCCAGCTCCCTACCGTCCTGCGGATGTCATGCAGGCGGAGGTCGGGGCATCCAGCTGCGGTTCGGACTCGGTGCCAGGGGACGCTCAGATTCACCAGGTGCCCGCCAGCGACCGAACCCGGGAGGATGTAGGGGTTGTCATGTTCTCTTGGTAGGGCCCTCAGAATCGAAACAACGGGCTCGGAGAGAGGCACGTAGTGAGTTCGGCCCGCCTTGGTGTCCTCGAGCCGTAGTTCCTCCCTCTTGAAGTCCACATCCTCCCACCTGGCGGTTAGGACTTCGGACTTACGCATCCCGGTCAGCAGGAGCAGCCAGAGGGCGGCCCGGACGTATAGGCTGTCCTCCTGGTTGATGGTTTCGGCGAGCTTGGGGAGTTCCTCTGGCTTAAGAAATCGGTCCCGGCTTTTCTCCTTGAAGGGTTCGATCCCTACGGCGGGGTTCTTAGTGCCGGCAGGCAGGTATCCCCACTGGTCGGCCATGTGCCAGATGACTTTGACCAGGGCCAGGATCCGGTTGGCCTCGTAGCGGGCATCCTGCCCTATGCGGCCATGCAGGGCAGCTATATCGGCCCGAGTGACAGCAGCCAGCCGGTGAGACCCGATACTGGGGATGAGGTACTTGTCGATCCGGCGCTGGTCCTCCACCCAGGTCTTCTTCCGGGGCTGGGCGTGGCGCTCGATGTAGACCTTGCTGAACTCCGCGACCGTCATACCCTGCTTGTCCCGGTTGCGGTTCTCCAGAGGGTCCTCGCCGTCGGTCACCTGGACCAGGTGCTTCTTGGCCCTCTCACGGGCCTCTGAGAGTGTCAGGATGCCGTAGCGACCGACAGTCATGAGTCGCTTGCGACCCTTGGACCGGTAGGAGAGGACGAAGCTCTTGCTCCCGGAGGGGAAGACCCGCAGGCCGAAGCCGGGCAGGGAGTCATCCCACCGGACATCCCTTGAGATTCCATCCCCGGAGTACTTCGCCTGGTCGATCTCCTTCTTGGTCATTGCCATCGATTGATCCCTTCAGCACAGGATCGGGGCATTTGAGTCACCAATAAGTCACCACAAGATACGACAATCCGGGTTGACATGCGAGAAGATAGGAACTGTAAATCATTATATTACAGTATTTTATGGGGGTACCCGATAATGGGTGAATCCTGGGAAAACTGACTACGGATCAGAAGGCTGAGGGTTCGAGTCCTTCCTGGCGCACCACAGCGAGAGCTCCGTCGGTCACCACCGGCGGGGCTCTTCGTATCTCTGGTAACAAAAGAACGGGTCGAGCACCTTGATGGGAAGATGCCCGACCCGCGTTCGGGGAGGTTACTACTGCACTACTTACTACGTTCGGCCCATTCCCGAGGTTTCGGGAATCGTGACGTCCGTCCCGGGGAGCATCGGCCGCGTCGTGCGATCCGCCATCAGGCCCCGACCGTCAGCCGGTGACACCGATGAGCCCGCGTCCGCGCCGAGCGCGGAAACGGCCCTGGCGCGTGGGTCCGAGGACCCAGCGCTCGTGGATCGCATGATGGGAATGACCGCTCAGGTCCGACATCGAGCGGTCCCAATCGGTCCGACTTCCATGGACACGACCGGGAACGTCGGTCACAGGGTCCGCCGGATGGCGGCTATGACCGTATGTTGATCCCGTACGCATACCTCTTCTCCCTCCGACAGAGTCACTATGACCGTGGAACAGATGACGGGGCGGTGGGTCCAGGACCGTCTCGCCATCCACATTGATAGAACGACGCGATCGGCCGGATGGTTGCCTGAAAAGCCCCTTATTTATTCAGATAACGGCGGTCCGAGCACGCCGGCCCAGTTCGGAGAGACCGTCCAGGAAGGAGGCGAGCTCGGCCTGACCGGTCCGGTGGGAGATCACGTTCAGGCGCAGACCCTTCCCGGCCGGCAGCGGGGCCGAGGATATCCAGAACCTCCCCTCCCGCTGGACCGTGGCGGCGATCCAGTCCTGCAACTCGTCTCGCAGCCGTCGGGCCTGACGGGCGGTGGGACCACCGGCGGCCAGGTCCTCGAGCAGGTCAGGAGGCTCGTAGCGGAAGGTGATGATGGCGGTCGCCGGGGGCACGGCGACGCTCCATTCCGGGGTCTCCTCGATCCGGCCGGCCACCCAATCGGTCAGATCGAGCTGACGGTCGACCAGGTCGGCGTAGCCGTCGGCACCGACCGTCTTGAGGGTCATCCAGACTTTCAGGGCGTCGAAGCGCCGGGAACCGGCGATGCCGCGCTGCCAGTAGTCGGTGGGGGGGCGTTCCTGTCCGGGAGAGTCGGGCAGATAACCGGCCTGGGTGGTGAAGGCCGCAAGTTCCAGGTCGGGGACGCGGTGGAGCAGACCGCCGGCCACGAAGGGGACCGCGAACCATTTGTGGGCGTCCACGGTCACCGAGTCGGCGCGCGTGATCCCGTCCATCCGTCCCGAACGGGTGCGGCTCAGACCGATCGCCCCCCCGTAGGCGGCATCGACATGGAACCAGACGCCGGCCTCGGCCGCCGCCGCGGCCAGCTCGGCCAAAGGATCGATGGCCCCGGCCGCCGTGGTGCCGGCGATCCCGACCACCGCCAGCGGCTCCCAGCCGGCCTTCCGGTCGGCTGCCATGCGCTCCTGCAGCAGCGCCGGGTCGAGGGTGGCATCGGGGCGGGCGGGCAGTTTGCGCAGGGCGGCTGTGCCCAGTCCCAGTACATCGACCGCCCGGTCGAGGCTGAAGTGGACCTGGTCGGAGGTGTAGACGGCGAAGCGCCGGCCGACTCCGACCAGCCCGTCGCCGCGGACCTCGGGGGCGGCGCGATGGAGGGCCAGCTTGAGAGCGGTCAGGTTGGCGAAGGTCCCTCCGCTGGTCAGGTGGCCGCTGCAGCGGCCGTCGTAACCGACCGCCTCGCCCAGCCAGCGCACCACCGTCTCCTCGACCACGGTGCCCCCGGGACTGTGGTGCGAGGCGGCCTGGTTCTGGTTGAGGGCGGCCGCCAGGGCCTCGGCGAAGATCCCGATGGGGAAGGGGGTCGGGTTCATCAGCCCGAAGTAGCCGGGGCTGGTGCTGACGGTGGTGTGGGGCATGACCCGCTGTTCGAAGGCGTCCAGGACTTCGGGCCACGGTACCCCCCGGCGGGGCAGCGGCTCATCGAAGAGGCGGCGCAGGGCGCCGACCGGGGTGGGGTCGGTGATCCGCCGCTCCCCCTGGGTCTCCAGGTATCCTCGTACCAGCCCGGTGACCCGTTCGGCCAGCTCGAAGAGGTCGTCGGGGACGGCGGGACCGGGTGATGGACGGTGGGGATGCGAGGAAGAGGGCTCAGACATGGGTCGCTCCTGGACCTGCGCCGCCTTGGTGCGGCGGAGAGACGATACACGGGGTACGGGCTCAATATAGGATGACTTCGGCCGGACCTGCCCCCATGATTAGCGCCATGCCGAGCGACGAGGACATCGGTCTCCTGAGCAGCGACGACGACGAGCGCTGGATGCGCCAGGCCCTGCGCGAGGCCGCCCGGGCGGCCGAAGAGGGCGAGGTGCCGGTCGGGGCCGTCATCGTCCATAACGGGATGGTGATCGGCCGGGGCTGGAACCGGACCGAGGGACTGAAGGACGCCACCGCCCACGCCGAGATCCTGGCCATCGGGTCGGCCTCCCGGGCGCTGGGCGACTGGCGGCTCGGGGACTGCACCCTCTACGTGACCCTCGAGCCCTGCCCGATGTGCGCCGGGGCTATCGTACAGGCTCGCATCCCCCGCCTGGTCTACGGGGCCCCCGACCCCAAGGCCGGCGCGGTGGACACCCTCTACGACCTCTGCCGCGACCCCCGGCTCAACCACCGGGTGGAGGTCACCTCCGGCGTGCTGGCCGACGAGGCCGGCGTCCTGCTCCGGGACTTCTTCCGCCGCCTGCGGGCGCCGAAAGCGTAAAACTCTCGTCCGTCTCCTTCGTTCCAATGAAGCAGACGGCAGTCCGGCCCAAGCCGGTCCCGCCCACCTATCCTCCCGGTTGCGGAGACCCGTGATGACACATCGTGCACTTCCCCGCCAGCGCTCCCGACACACATCCCCGCGGGTGCTGTCCGTCCTGCTCCCCCTGGTCCTGCTCGCCGCCTGCGGCGGTTCCGGCGGGGACCGCGCGGTCTCGCGCACCACGGTGGGGGACACCCTCTTCGTGGTGAGCCATCGGCCGGCCGTCGACCCCGGTCCGCTCTTCGCGATCGAGCGGGAGCTGAGCATCGGGGTCGAAGAGGGTGACGACGC